>ONBM01000005.1 GCA_900316045.1 uncultured Bacteroidales bacterium
AAAGTATCGATTTATATCGTGCACACCCTAAAAACTGCGTATATGGTTAAAAATAATATAGTTATAGACTTTTAAACGTCCCTTAACGGGACATTAGTGATTTTTCCATTATCATTTCATAATATTTCACTCTTGACTCTACCGTGCTCTCATTAATTCTCCGCTATGACTTATTTTGAGGATTTCCGATCTTTTTTTGATAGATTTGCGCTATTATGAGAAAGACGTTGATATTTTTGCTCGCTGCCATGCTGCCATTGCTGGCTTCGGCCCAGACCATCAAAGAGAAACATCTACCGTTCTACGCCACTGAGGAGGCTCCGCATTTGGAGAACATCCTTCCGGCTCCTCCCAGCCTTCAGGATCCGCTATTTTTCAATGACTGGTGCCAGTACCAGTGGGGAAAGTCAGTGCGCGACACTGAGCGTGGGAAGCAGGCTGTAAGTGATGCCAGGATTGGCGCGACCTATTTCTTCAAGCGTTTTTCTCCTGCGATGCATCGTGAGCTGACAGAGGAGAAATATCCTATTCTGCACGAACTTCTTTACAAGGCTCACATGACTGAGATGCAGGCTGGTTCGAGTGCCAAAAAACATTTCGCCAGGGTTCGTCCTTACCAGCAGTTCAAGGAAGAGAGTGGCGTCCCGTCAGCTGAGAGCCCTACGGATTTCACGAGTTATCCTTCCGGGCACACTCACGCTTCGTGGCTTGCTGGGATGATTCTGACGGCTATCGATCCTGTTCACACTGAGGAGATAATGAAAGTGGCTTATGAGCTTGGCCAGAGCCGCGTCATTGTGGGATTCCATTATCAGAGTGATGTAGATGCGGGACGCATTGCCGCAAGCGTGACCTTCGCCCGCCTCTGCGCCATGCCAGAGTTCCTCGACATGCTTACTGCCGCCAAAGCCGAGTACGATGCCAACGCAAAGTGATACATCCTATGTGGTTTAGGGACTAAGACTTTCATCGTTTCGCCCTTACCTCCTAGCCGCTGCCGATCGCAATTCACGGAAAGGTAAAGCCGGCTAAAAAGTAATTTTTGGCCGGCTCAATATTTAGGTCACGCTCCAATGAATATTTTATCCGAGCGTGTGAATGGCGAGGCCGGAGCGGAGCTTCGGTTCGAACCATGTTGTCTTAGGCGGCATTATGTTGCCTGTATCTGCGATGTTGATGAGCTGCTGCATGGAGACAGGGCAGAGGGCGAAGGCTACCATCATTTCTCCGCTGTCCACGCGGCGCTTCAATTCGCCCAGCCCTCTGATTCCGCCAACGAAATCGATTCTGTCATCCGTGCGCAAATCTTTGATGCCCAGAACTTTGTCCAGGACGAGGTGAGACAGTATCGTCACATCCAGCACTCCGATAGGATCTGCGTCATCGTATCTGCCAGGCAAAGCCTCCAGCGAGTACCATTTGCCATCGAGGTACATCGAAAAATTGTGCAGGTGGGCGGGATGATAAATCTCTGCACCCATTTCTTTTACATCGAAGTCCAGTTCGAGGGCTCTCAGGAACTGTTCTTTGGTTCGTCCGTTGAGATCTTTGACGACTCTGTTGTAGTCCAGGATCTTCAGCTGGCTTTCAGGGAAGCACACGGCCATGAAGAAATTATATTCCTCATTTCCGGTATGGTGAGGGTTCTGAGCCTTTTTCTCGGCCCCCACGCGTGCGGCAGCGGCAGTGCGGTGGTGACCGTCAGCCACATAGAAAGCATCCACGTTACTGCTGAACTCGGAGGTGATGCGAGCTATAGTGGCATCGTCATCTATGACCCAGAACTTGTGTCCGAAGCCGTTTTCGTCGACGAAATCGTATTCTGGCTCCTTCTTTACGGTCTCTGCAATAATGTCCTCAAGCACTTTGTCGTCCTTATAGGCAAAGAACACGGGTTCGATGTTGGCGTTCTGGATGCGGACGTGAATCATGCGGTCATCTTCCTTGTCCTTGCGAGTGAGCTCGTGCTTCTTGATCTTGCCCGTGGCATAGTCATCTGTGTGAGCGCAAAGAACCAGACCATACTGCGTCCTGTCACCCATCGTCTGGGCATAGACGTAGTAGCATTCTTTCGGATCCTGCCGCAGCCAGCCCTTCGTCTGCCATTCCTTGAAATTCTTCACTGCCTCATCGTAGACTCTAGGGTCGTGGTCTTCAAGAATAGGGTCGAAGTCAATCTCTGGCTTGGTAATATGCAGAAGAGACTTCTCGCCTGCCATCTTTTTAGCCTCCTCGGAGTTCAGCACGTCGTACGGCGGAGCCGCAACCTCTGTCACGATATTCTTGGGCGGCCTTATCGCCGCAAACGGTTTTACTCGTACCATTTCTATTTATTTACTTGGAATCTAGCATTTCCTGTCTTGAAAAAATCGACGATCTGGCGGGCAGCAGCGAGACCGGCATTCATGTTGGCCTCGGCGGTCTGAGCCCCCATCTTCTTCGGAGTGGCGAATATGCGAAGCCCGAACTTTTCTTTCAGGGCGGCGTAATTGTCCGGAGCCACGTCCGTGATGTATTTCAGATCTTCTCTCTCTGCGAGAGCCTTCTCCAGGCCTGCCTCATCGATGACCTCCTTGCGTGCCGTGTTCACCAGGCAAGCGCCTTTCGGCATCTTGGAGATGAGGTCGTAGCCGATTGAGCCTATGGTCTGCGGGGTGGCAGGAATGTGGATAGAGATGAAATCGCAAGAAGAATACATGTGTTCCAGAGAATCGGCAGGTTCGGCCCCCGCCTCGCGAATCTTCTCCGCAGGAATGAAAGGATCGATTGCCATCACCTGCATCCCAAGAGCCTCAGCCTTCTTGCCGACCAGCCTTCCGACATTGCCGAAAGCCTGGATGCCAAGCTTCTTGCCCTGAACTTCCGAGCCAGTGGCAGGAGTGAACTGATTGCGGCTCATGAATATCATGAAGGCTATGGCAAGTTCAGCGACAGCGTTGGAGTTCTGTCCTGGAGTATTCATCACGACCACATTGTGAGCCGTGGCTGCGGCGAGGTCGATGTTGTCGTAGCCTGCGCCTGCGCGAACCACGATCTTCAGGTTCTTGGCAGCGTCCAGCACTTCAGGCGTCACTTTGTCGGAGCGGACGATGAGGGCGTCGGCATCAGCGACGGCGGCGACCAGCTCCGATGCGTCGGCATATTTCTCAAGCTTTGCGAACTCGTAGCCTGCGCTTTTCACTATTTCTTCGATTCCAGCCACCGCTGCGGCTGAAAAAGGTTTCTGTGTGGCGACTAGTACTTTCATGACGTTTATTTCTTAAGTTCTTCGAATTCTTTCATGCAGTCCACCAGAGCCTGAACGTCAGAAAGCTCGCAGGCATTGTACAGAGATGCCCTGAAGCCTCCCACGCTGCGGTGCCCCTTGATTCCAATCATGCCATGGCCTTTGGCAAAAGCCATGAATTCATCTTGCAGAGCCTCGTGGCCAGGAGCCATCACGAAGCATACGTTCATTATGGAACGGTTTTCCTTTGCTGCCGTTCCTACAAATAACGAGTTGCGGTCAATCTCGCTGTAAAGCAGGGCCGCCTTCTCCTCGTCACGTTTGCGCATGGCCTCAACTCCGCCCATGCTCTTTATCCACTTAAGAGTCTCGTTCATGACGTAGATGGCGAACACAGGAGGCGTGTTGAACATAGAACCTTTATCTATATGGGTACGGTAGTCAAGCATCGTAGGAATATGCCTGGTCACCTTTCCGAGGGAGTCTTTGCGGATGATGGCGAATATCACGCCGGCAGGGCCCACATTTTTCTGTGCGCCACCGTAGATTAGCTGATACTTGCTTACGTCAACCGGGCGGCTCATGATGTCCGATGACATGTCTGCGATGAGCGGCACCGGACAGTCGTAATCTTCCTTGATTTCTGTTCCGTAGATGGTGTTGTTGGTCGTTATGTGCAGGTAATCCAAGTCGTGAGGAATCTCGTATCCCTTAGGAATATAGGTGTAATTCTTGTCTGCTGAGCTGGCGATGGCGTAGGCATTGCCGATGCCTGCGGCCTCTTTAAGAGCCTTCTTCGCCCATACGCCAGTTTCCAGATATGCAGCCTTATGCTCCAGATAGTTCATGGCAACATAAAGGAACTGCAGGGAAGCGCCACCGCCGAGGAATACAACCTCGTGAGTGTCAGGAATATGCAGAAGCTCCTTCCAGAGAGCCCTGGTCTCTTCCATGGTTTCTTCCCATTCTTTAGTCCTATGAGATATGCTTAGTACAGAAACACCCGTACCTTTGAAGTCCCTGATGGCCTCAATTGATTTTTCAAGAGCGATCTCAGGAAGCAGGCAAGGACCTGCATTGAAAACGTGTACTTTTGCCATATTGT
Organism: uncultured Bacteroidales bacterium; assembly: GCA_900316045.1. Lineage (GTDB taxonomy): Bacteria > Bacteroidota > Bacteroidia > Bacteroidales > UBA932 > Cryptobacteroides. The sequence goes on from ONBM01000005.1 coordinate 4,332, forward strand.
CGAAAAAAATTAAGTATTATCAAATAATGTAGTTTTAATTCAAAACTGAAATCGTTGTAAATATACAATAAATTAAAAGTTATTTCCAACCAAATTCGAGAATATATTAATTTATCTGTATCCTAGGAGGTAGGAAATGATAGCCATTCGCACATACATGCCGTTCCCGGCCTGCTGGAAATAGTAGGCGTATGGGGTCGAGTCCACGTCGGTCGCAATCTCATTCACCCTAGGAAGCGGATGCAGGATCCTCATATTCTTTTTTACTCCGCCGAGCATCGAGGCGCTCAGCCTGTAAACGTCCTTTACTTTGTTATATTCATCCATGTCAGAGAATCTTTCCTGCTGCACCCTGGTCATATATAGGATGTCGCAGTCATTCAAGGCGTATTCTATATCGTCGGTCTGGACATAAGGAATATGCCTGGACTCGAGCAAGTCGAGATATTTCTGGGGCATTCTCAGCTCTTCCGGCGCAGTGTAGACGAACTTCGTGTCGAATAGGCTAAGAGCTTCTGTCAGGGAATGCACCGTGCGTCCGTATTTCAGGTCCCCTACCATGTCTATGACCAGGTCGTCCAGGCGTCCCTGGGTCTTCTGAATGGAATATAAATCCAGAAGAGTCTGGGTTGGATGCTGGTTTGCCCCGTCGCCTGCGTTGATCACTGGCACAGATGCCACGCTGGCAGCCACGTCGGCGGCTCCTGCTTGAGGGTGGCGCATCACAATCATGTCCACGTAGTTGGAGACTATCTTGATGGTGTCTTCAAGCGTCTCGCCCTTGGTCTGGGACGTATTCCTGTTATCCGGGAAACCGATTACCCTTGCCCCAAGACGGTTTACGGCGGCTTCGAACGAGAGCCTAGTCCTGGTTGAAGGTTCGAAAAACAGGCAGGCTATCACCTTGCCGGCCAAGAAGTTCTGTTCTCTGTCGGCCTCGAATTCGCTAGCAATGTCCAGAACATGGAGCATCTCATCCTTGGAGAAGTCCCTGATTGAAATAAGATTCTTTGGCATATTCATTAATATATTAAAGTTCAAAGTTCGTTAGTCCAGCCCGCAGCTTTCCACTCTGTCATGTCGCCTCAACGGTGCAGCCCTCTATCTTGGACAAGCGCATGATAAAATCATTTTCAATGGAGAGCCTCACCCTTGCCTCCAGAGAGCATGCGTTCCCAAAATCCTGCCTACGCTGAGCCAGCCCCATATTCTTAATCACTTCCATCACGGCATTCATCTGGGCATATCCGAAAGACAGCCTGAACCATTTCCCGGCGACTTTCTCCACGACGCCGGCGTTGTCCAGAGCCTCGGCGGAAGCTGTCTTGTAAGCCCTTATGAGTCCTGGAATGCCCAACTTTATGCCCCCGAAATACCTTACTACGACGACCAGCACGTCACTCAGCCCTCTGGAATCAATCTGTCCTAGAATCGGTCTGCCAGCCGACGAAGATGGCTCCCCATCATCGTTAGCGCGGAACTTATCGCCCTTGTAGCCCAGCCTGTAAGCATAGCAATGATGCCTGGCGTCGTGATATTCCTTTTTCAGGCTGCTCACGATGTCCTTGACCTCTGCCTCGCTTTCGACTGGATAAGCAAATGAAATAAACCGGCTGCCATTGTCTTTGAACAGCCCCTCGCCACAAGCCGGAATGCTCATGTACGCATCATGGATGATATTATCGGAAGTGCTCATTCCAAGAATACGAATATACCGAATCCCAATGGAAATTGCAACATTCAATGCCTTAAGGTTCTCTCGAAAGTATTTTTTCATATCTTTGAGAAAATTTACGAATATGAAAAAAGACATTGCCGAGATATTGAAAGAGACAGTCGCTGTGCTGAAAGACGGCGGCACCATCCTTTACCCTACAGACACAGTCTGGGGGCTTGGCTGTGATGCGACTAATCCAGAGGCTGTGGCGAAAATTTACGACATCAAGCATCGCTCGGACAGCAAGGCCCTTGTCCTGCTGGCCTGCGACTTGGACATGGTTGCTAAATACATCAAGGTGGTTCCTCAGATGGCTATTCAGCTCGTGGAAGTGAACGATAAGCCCATGACTATCATCTACCCTGGCGCTATCACCTATCCAAGGTCTGCCGAGGGGGAGGCTCAGAAGGCGGACAGATTCCACTTGGCCTGCAATGCGGTGGCGGAAGACGGAACGGTTGGTATTCGCATCCCGATGATGGATTTTTGCAGGCAGGTCACTTTCAAGCTTGGTAGACCGATCGTCTCCACCTCTGCCAACATCTCTGGCGAACCCACGCCGAAGACATATTCAGATATTCCCCAGTCCATAAGAAATGCTGTTGACTACATAGTCCAGCCTTCATTGGAGGCAGGGGCCACAGGGCTTTCCTCACAAATCATTAAGGTGGAACTTGATGGTGAAATCCAAATAATACGAAAATAAAACCGGGGTCTGCGCACGCAGATCCCGATTTCTTGACAGGCAAGGTCCTCTTTATCGGATTTCCATGACGTAAGGCAGCCTTGCGAACATGATTGGCTGCTCGGCAGAGCCTTTCATCCAAGAGCGACCCCAATGCCATATATTCCTGGCTTCGTTCTCGAACATCGTGCCTTTGAACATGGCTATCGCAGCTTCTTCTCCGCTGTCCTGACCCAGCCCAAGCTGATCCATGATTTGCTCTATTTTAGATTTAGGTGAAGGATAGGTCACGATGCTCCAAGAATCCAGATCATCATCCCCAGCAGCCGATGCAGCATATTCAAGAGCATCATAAAGCCCGCCTATTTCATCAACCAGTCCGATTTCTATGGCATCTGCTCCGGTCCATACGCGGCCTTGAGCTATGCTGTCCACTGCGGCAGGCTCCATCCCTCTGCCTTCTGCCACGGTGTTCACGAACAGTTCGTAAATGTCTTCGATGCTTCTCTGCATGTAGGCTTGCTCGGCCTCGTCGAGCGGACGGGTGAATGAAAGTGCGTCGGAATGCTCGTGAGATTTCACGCTCACTACATTCACGTGAGCTATGTCTTTCAAGGCTTTGCTCAAGTCAGGCAGGGCAGCGAAGACCCCGATGGAACCGGTCAGGGTTGTCGCATCAGAGAATATCCTGTCGCAGCTGTTGGAAATCCAGTAGCCGCCGGATGCCGCATAAGACCCGTATGATGCGATGACAGGCTTGTCGTCCCTCAGGGCATCCACCTCCTCTTTGATTTTGTCGGCGGAGAGCACTGTCCCTCCCGGAGAATTCACTCTGAAGACCACTGCCTTTATCGTAGAGTCAGCCCTGACTTTGGCCAGTATGGAGGCAAACCTGTCTCCTGAGATATTGTTCGGGTCGTTGCCTTCCACGATATTGCCTTGGGCATAGACGATCGTTATTTTACGTTTCGCGCTGGAATTGTCGGTGACCTTGGCTGCAGCGTAATCCTCGAAAGGAATCAGGCTGACGTCCTTGTAGGAATCTTTCTCTGCGAGGTCGGCAATCTTGTCTTTGTAGTCCTCGATGGACAGGGTGCCGTCGACGAGATTATGTTCCACCATGTCTTCCGGAGTCACCAGCGAAAGATTGTCGATGAAGGAATTGAGAGAATCGAGCGAGATGCCTCTGGCCTCCGCTGTCTCGGTGCCGATGGTCTCCCAGATTGAAGAAATCATTTCTTGGTTCTGGTACTCGTTCTCAGGGCTTGGGGCATTCTTGACGTACATTTCGCCGGCACTCTTATATTTGCCATGGCGAATCAGCTGCACGTTGATTCCCAGTTTGTCCAGAAGGTCTTTCAGGAAAATCATCTGGCTGCTCACGCCCAGCATGAACACGTTCCCGCCATGATGGCTCGTGGTGTAGATTTTATCGGCTACCGATGCCAAATAATATGATCCGGACGTGAAATTCACTCCGTAAGCCATCACAGCCTTCCCTCCTGAGCGGAAGTCCGTGAGTGCTTTCCTGAGTTCTTCTATGTTGGCTATGCTGGAAGATATTCCGTCAACTTTCATCAGAAGATATTTTATGCCGGGATCCTCAGATGCAATATTCAATGCCTTTATGGCTTTTCGCAGGCTTACGTTCGGCACCTCCTGGCTCTGTAGAGGCAGGCTGAAGCTCTCGTTTTCACTGTCCGTAAGCTGGAATTTGGACATATCCATAAGCAGCACCCCTTCCTTCGGCAGCGCCGGGGCTTGCTGCGCAGACATAGTCTGGAAAGAAGCCGCCATGGATCCGAAAACCATGAAGAAGAGGAAAACCTTTATTATGCCCCACACGAAGAGACCCAGCAAGACTGCGAGCACCCATTTGATAAAATCTTTCATATTCATAACTCTGGTAGTCTGATTGATGCAAATGTAAGCAATTTTGCTAACTTTGCATCCAAAGAAATGAAAATGTCACAAAAACCTTCAATACCAAAGGGAATGCGCGATTTCGGCCAGGCAGAGATGGCCCGCCGCAACTATATCTTCGATACGATCAAAAGCGTCTTCAAGACTTTCGGATATTCACAGATAGAGACCCCTGCGATGGAGAATCTTTCCACTTTGCTGGGGAAGTACGGGGACGAGGGCGACAAACTGCTTTTCAGGGTGCTGAATAGCGGGGATGCCTTCGGCGGAATCAATTTCAATGAATATATTGACGAGGTTTCGGGTTCTGTGAACAGCTCCGCGCTTTCCAAAGCAGTGTGCGAAAAAGGGCTGCGATATGACCTCACGGTGCCTTTCGCCCGTTATGTGGTGCAGCACCAGAGCGAGATTTCTTTTCCATTCAAAAGGTTCCAGTTGCAGCCGGTGTGGAGGGCGGACAGGCCTCAGAAAGGGCGCTATCGTGAGTTCTGCCAGTGTGACGTGGACGTGATTGGCTCCAAGTCGCAAGTGAATGAACTGGAATTGGTTCAGATAGTCGATAAGGTTTTCAGCCTGCTGGACGTAAATGTCCTCATCAAGATTAACAATCGGAAAGTGCTGACGGGCTTCGCTGAAATCTGCGGTTTTCCGGATAAAGTCGTAGACATCACCGTCGCAATTGACAAGCTGGACAAGATCGGTTTGGAAAGCGTGGAGACAGAAATGCGCGAGAAAGGACTCACCGATGGGGCAGTAGCAGTGATAGAGCAGATTCTGAAGCTGTCCGGAACCACTTCTGAGAAACTCTCTTCCATGCGAGTCCTCATGAACGGAGGTTCGGCTTCGGGCATTGTGTCTGAGACTGGGCTCCGAGGCTTGGCTGAGCTTGAGGAACTCTTCGGGCTCATCGGTGCGGCTGGGGTTCAGAGTCAGGTCGAGATGGATCTCTCGCTGGCCCGCGGCCTGAACTATTACACTGGCGCAATTTTCGAGGTAAAGGCACTTGACTTCCAGATAGGGAGCATCTGCGGCGGAGGTCGCTACGATAATCTTACAGGAATATTCGGCCTTCCGGACATGTCCGGAGTTGGGATTTCTTTCGGGGCCGACAGAATCTATGACGTGCTGACCGGACTGGGCAAATTCCCCAAGGGCCTTGAATCTTCCACGACCCTGTTGTTCGCGAATATGGATGCGGCCTCGCTGAAGTACATATTCCCGATTGCCAAGGCTCTTAGAGACAGATCCATCTCGGTCGAGGTCTATCCTGATGCCGCCAAGCTGAAGAAGCAGTTCGAATATGCCGAGCGCAAGTCGATGCCATTCATCTCTATAAATGGAGAGAACGAGGCTTCCGCAGGTCAAGTGAACATCAAGAATATGTCTACTGGCATCCAGCGAACCTTTTCAAAAGACGACATAGAAGGAATCACGGCGTTTCTGGACGCTCGGTGAAAATAAAATTTGGATATTTAAAAAAAATCCGTACCTTTGCATTCCCAAAACAATATCGCGGGGTAGAGCAGTTGGTAGCTCGTCGGGCCCATAACCCGGAGGTCAGAGGTTCGAGTCCTTTCCCCGCTACTTGAAAGAGGCAATCCATCAGGGTTGCCTCTTTTTGAATATGAGAGCCCTGAGGCGCTTTCTTAAGACCGTCAGGTACCGAATCAGCTGGACAATTAGGAGACCGAAGGTCAGAGGCCGATGTTTCAGGGGGTGTGGGTGATGGTGCTGGCAGCGATGGCGAGGATTTGGATGAGTCCGAATGCGATGACTAACTGGGCAGTCATTGAATCTAGGGATTTGATGGCTTCGGGGTGGTCGGTCGAGTGAGCCGAAAACATGCACTTTGTGTTCCGGACGGCGATCGGAGCGGTGAGAACCACGGCGACGCAGGTCCAAGGCAGTATTCCAAGGATGCAGCATGCCAGAATTCCAGCATATGCCAAGATCGTGTAAACGACATATTTATATTTGCTGCATTTAAGCCCTAGCAGCATCGCCTGAGTCGTGATGGAGGCCTTTCCGTCGTCGCGTATGTCTCTGGTGTTGTTCGCATGCAGGATATTCACGATTAGCAACCCTATCGGCGCAGTGACAGCAACAATATGCCAGTCCAGAGTCGACATCATGCTGTAAGTCACGCCGAGGGGAACCAAAATGCCGAATATTATGAATATGCATAAGTCCCCTAAGGCATGATATTTAAGAATATAATAGAAGTAGGTGCCGATCACTCCGAGCGAACCTATCCAAAGAATATGTGGCCCTGCGAAGAGGAATGTCAGCATGCCTATGAATATGCCGATTGCTAGTGCCGTTAGCCCGAAATTCAGTATCTGGCGAGGCGTGAAAACCCCATTCACGAGCATGCGGCTGGAGCCGAAAGTGCCAGCGCGATCGACCCCATGATTGAAATCGTAGTAATCGCTGATCAGATTCCCCGCAATCTGGAATATTACGGCCCCACAGACGGCGAATATTCCAAGTAGCCAGGAAGGAACGCTCCAGGAAGACAATGGCTCGTGCCAACCCATTCCGCCAGGGTAGGTGATGCCGGACTTGACAGACCAGAAGGCGTAGGCGAAGGCTATCAGAGCCGGAACGAAAGAGGCCGGCAATGACCAAGGACGAGTAGCAAGAATCCAATTATTCATGAAGGCATATTCTCATTTTGATTGCTTGCAAAGATAATATCTTTCCTTGCGAAACTAAATAATGTGATATTTTGGATGATTTCTTTTTATTACTAATTTTACAATTAGTTATTTCAAAACAAGTAATTCTAAAAAACAAGAATAGATGGAATTTATCGACAGGGAAAGGGAACAACGCAGGCTGGAAGAAGCATTATCGTCCGACGCTCCTGCATTCATCGTGCTTTACGGCCGTCGGCGATTAGGCAAGTCAACGCTTGTCCGTAAGGTGCTGAACACAAAAGACGTGTATTTTGAGGCCAGTCAGAGCGAGGCGGCAACACAAATAAGCATGTTGTCAAAGGCAGTTGCGATGGTCTATGAAGGTTTCGACGGGCCAATTTACCCAAGTTGGGAAGAAATCATCCTGGCTTTCAACCACAGATGCGAAAATAATGCTACTCTTGTACTTGATGAATTTCCATACATGGTGTCTGAGGATTCCTCACTGCCATCAACCTTACAAAGGATTGTCGACAGACGTGTGATTGGTGGCGATGGCCTTCGTTGCAATATTGTTATTTGTGGTTCATCACAACGTATGATGCAGAGTCTCATTCAAGGCTCAGAGCCTTTATATGGCAGGGCGGATGAGGAATTCTGCCTAAAGCCTATCAGACTGCCACATTGGAGCAAGGCAATGGCAATGGACGCAAAGAACATTATTGAGGAATATAGCGTATGGGGCGGTGTACCGCAATATTGGACGCAGAGGGAGAAGTACGGCTCTTTTGAGGAAGCCTTGAATGGCCTTGTCTTGAATGAGCATGGGCTTTTGTACAATGAGCCTTCGAGGCTCTTTATGGACGATGCCTCCGACATCGCTCCCTATTCATCAATCATGACGACCATAGGCAGCGGACGTCACAGGTATTCTGACATTGCCAGCACTGTTGGTAAGAGTACAGCTGACCTGTCCAAACCCATCAAGAACTTGACAGAAATGGCATTTATCCGCAAAGAAGTGCCGTTTGGCGAGAGCGAGAAGAAGACAAAGAAGACTCTCTATTATATAGACGACCCATTTATGGCATTCTATTATAAGTTTGTAGAGCCCTACAAGTCGACCATTGCCATGGGACGTACCAACATCGTAAAAAGGATGCTTGAACAGTCGTTTTACGACCATGTTGGCGGCATTTGGGAGCGCATTTGTCAGATAGCCGTTTCCGGCAATGACATTTCCGGTCATACTTGGAAAGTGGCAGGCCGTTGGTGGGGCAAGGTTCCTGTTTATGAGGAAGGCAAAAAGACTCCGGTTGGGTATGAGGACTTGGAGTTTGACGTGGTTGCGGAGGATCAGAATGACAGCGATACAATTCTTGTAGGCGAATGTAAATGGACGGGGGCTGACTATGCTGACAGGCTTCTTGATAAGTTGAAGAAGAAAGTAAGCATGGCACCATTTGTAAAGGGCAAGAAAGTGGTTTATGCATTGTTCCTTCGTGAGCAACCATTGTCTGCTGCAGATTGTGTCATACTGTTTCCAGAGGATGTCATACAGCAACTTCCAGAATGATTAGAAGAAGAAATACGTGATCATGAAGAAAGTCTTAGTTGCCATTTTCATAGCATTCTTGCTTTGGTGCCTGATGTTCTCTCCTTGGACTGCGCCTCACCTCAGTTTCTGGGCGTGCATGACAACCGCGGCAGTCATCCTGATAGGCATCAGCCTTTGCCTCGTGCCGGATTTCAAGGCGCAATGGCATTTTTCACCAAAGGAAATCGCCATCGGAATAGCCTCCGCCGCCATTCTGTGGGGAATATTCTGGATTGGTGACAAATTGTCATCCATGATGTTCGCATTCGCAAAACCGGAAGTGAATGCGATATATGGCCTGAAAGGCAATGGTAATCCCTGGCTCATTGGCGCTGCGCTGCTTCTAGTCATCGGTCCGGCTGAGGAAATATTCTGGAGGGGCACGGTTCTTCGCGCGTTCCTAGGCCGATTCAGATGGCCGCTGGCAGTGATGCTGGCAGCGGCGATATATTCATTAGTCCATATTCTTTCCTTGAACTTCATGCTTGTCATGGCCGCCTTAGTATGCGGCATATTTTGGTCTCTCCTCTATGCATGGAGGCGCAATATGGCGGCGGTGACGATCTCGCACTGCCTCTGGGATGTGGCAGTCTTCCTCATATTCCCTATCTGATTCATGCTTAGAGACTTAATGGTAAATTCCCTCTAGCCCGAATACGCCATGCCTGTAATTTTGGCGTTTTTGGAATTTTACAGTTTCCTAAAAAAATTGGATAACTTATGAAAAATCATTAATTTAAAGCGTTGTTTCGTCTCCGTTGTGCCTTTAAAATATATACGGGGGGGGGTAAAGGAATAATGTTTTAATCAATAATATCGACACTCCCGATAATTAAACTTTTAACCAACATGGAAATTGATGGTAAAATCGAATCCTTTAATCGTATTGCGGCGGTTGCATTGCTTTCCGGCTATACGATAGGACTGGAGACGGTATGGGGCAGGATATTCGCTGTCGTCGCGATTTGCAGCATTGCCGTCTCATTGTCTTTCATTGTTTATCTCATCGCTAAAAAGAAATTATCCGGCACTATCCTAAGAGGACGGCAAGATCCGGTTTTCTGGCCTGGGATTGTTCTGCTATGGACAGTCATCGCTTATTCGAAAGGTTCCGCCATCAAGCTGAACATAATTTTATTGTGCGTAGTAGTCGTGCTTCAATTGGGCGTGCTGCTTACGAACGTGAAAAAGAGGTAGCTTTCCTAGAAAACGAGAGGGCGGCTGGAGAAATCCCGTCGCTCTTTTGCTATTTTAAAATTCCTTATGTCAGGGGGCTGTCGGTGCCTGATTTTTGTTATATGTGGGGAGAGTTAGTATATTCATGAAAAATTAAGAGCATGAGTGAAGGTGACAAGCCATTATATCCTTTCCACCTCATAGATGAGGGTGAGGACTTGCCTTGGGGGCACGTGAGCTACAAACTTGCCGACCTGGGCTTCAAAGATTCCATGATAGAAAGCGGCTGGCTAGGCGGAAACACGCTTAGCGAACTCATCGGGACGTATTTCGAGAGAGTGGTCGGGGACAATTCCTTTGAGTTCTATGGCACGCAGTTTCCTGTGATGCTGAAGGTAATAGAGGCAAAGGCATTCCAGCCGCTGCAGGTGAATGTTGCCGATGATGTGGCGCAGCAACGTTACGATTCTTTCGGGAAGACAGCGCTTTGGTATGTCGAGGAAACCAGGCAGGATGCCCGAATTGCGCTTGGGTTCAACAAAGACGTGCCTGCTGAAGAATTCTATCGCCGTTGCAAGGATGGAACGGTTCAGGAAGTCTTGAATATTTTCACGCCAAGGAAGGGGGATGCCTTCCTCATCAAGCCTGGAACCGTGTTTGCAGCTGGCCCCGGGCTGAAAATCCTGGAGATAGCTGAGTCCTCCGAAATGACGTTCCAGCTGGCTGAGCTTTTCCATCAGCATCAGGTGGATGCGTCGGAGCTGATGCTTGACGAGGCTTTCGATTTGATAGATTTCAAGAAATATTGCCCTGCGGCTTTGCGGAACCCTCTGCATGAGGTTCCTAAGCAGTCGCCCTATACGAAGGCAATTTCTTCTTGCGATGAATTCTCTGTTTCGAGGATTGGCTTGCAGAACCTTCTGCATGTGTCGGTAGAAGACGCAGTCGGCTTCACGGTGTATTATTGTCTTTCGGGGAAGGCCTCCGTTCAAGTGCCGAAGGCAGGGTCGGAGCCTGTCCGTGCAGGAACAATGCCTCTTCCGGAAAACTTGGATCGTTACGAGCTTAGGGAGGGGCAGATCCTCCTGATGCCTGCCGAGGTCACGGATTTTTACCTTGTTCCGGCAGAAGATGGCACAGACCTTCTGGAGATTGTTGTGGACAATCGGAAGGTCAGGGATTCGTATACGAACGAAAACGTGGAGCCATCCAGCTTCGGAGATGTCCGGCGAGATGATTCTACCGACGATAATGCTCCTGACCCGCATGTCGGATATTGGAATTAAATACCAATGAATATGAGTGATGCTGAAAGAATAGACAAGGTTCTTTGGGCTTTAAGAATATTCAAGACCAGAACCGATGCCACAGATGCCTGCAAGGGAGGGAAAGTTAAGATCGGTGGTTCTAACGCAAAGCCGTCCCATCTGGTGAAAGTAGGAGATGTCATCAATGTACGCAAGGGTTCGGTAACATACACTTATCGGATCAAGAGAGCTTTGTCGCAGAGGGTCGGCGCCAGGCTGGTGCCGGATTTCGCAGAGAATCTCACTCCGCAGTCCGAACTGGATAAGCTCAAGGCACCTGTGGAGACGTTCTTCGTGCATCGTGACCGTGGTCTTGGGCGTCCCACGAAAAAAGACCGCAGAGTCATGGATGAGGCCTGGGAGGCGCTGGACCGCAACGAGTCTGCGGCTCCAGGCAATCTGACTGTCATCGAGGACATTCCGGACGACATCGCCGAGAAGTTCGGCCTCACCGACGACGACCTGGAAAGTCTCTAGGCGCAAATGCTCTGGCCCGGATAATTTAATGCTTGCCGGAGAAAAAATAAGCCATCGGGCATTACTCCCGGTGGCTTTCGAATTCTGTCTTCCTTGATTCTGAACGACAAAAAGAGTCGTCAGGATGATACTGGGAGGCGTCAGATTATTTGCCGAAGTAGCGTGTCAGAAGGCCGTAGAAGCCGGCGCCGTGGCGAGCTTCGTCCTTAGCCATCTCGTGAACTGTGTCATGAACGGCATCGTAACCGAGTTCCTTGGCTCTCTTAGCAATTGCCAGCTTGCCTTCGCAAGCCCCTGCCTCTGCCTGATAACGTTTCTCCAGATTAGTCTTTGTGTCCCAGACGATGTCCCCGAGAAGCTCGGCGAATTTAGAAGCGTGCTCTGCCTCCTCGAAAGCGTATCTCTTGAATGCCTCGGCAATCTCCGGATAGCCTTCCCGCTCTGCCTGACGGCTCATGGCAAGGTACATCCCGACCTCGCAGCACTCGCCGTTGAAATGATCATGCAGTCCTTGGAGAACCTCAGGGTCGTCAACTTTCCCATCTCCGAGATGGTGCTCGCAAGCCCACTGAGGTTTGCCTTCATCTTCTTTGATCTCTACGAATTTGCTAGCAGGCGCATGGCACTGAGGGCATTCTGCTGGCGGGTTCTCGCCTTCATAGACGTAACCGCACACTAAACATCTGAATTTTTTTTTCATGGTAGAATATAATTTAACCGTTAACGTAATTTTCAAACTATCAAAATAGCTGCCACAGTCGTTTCTGACTGCCTGACAGAGTCTCTTTCTGTTTTGACGCTGCAAATATAGCCATAGTTTTTAAATATTCAAATTTAAATTATTTTTGTGCAGAAAGTTCCTGCGTGCCGTATTTTGGCACAATTATCTATTATATTCGTAACAGATTTGGCGCAAAAGAAATTAATGAATATATTCAAACGGATTTGATTACTATATATGCAGTTCCTAAGACAAGTAGTTGAGCATTATTTCGGCACGGACGGCTTCTCGTCTCTGTGCTTCGTGTTTCCGAACAGGCGTAGCCAGGTCTTCTTCAAGAAGTATCTCGGAGAGGCAGTGAAGGCTGCCGGAACCCCGATCGCATCTCCCAAAATGCTCACGATCAATGATTTCTTCTTCCAGGCCGCTGGCACTTCCGCCGCAGACAGGATACGGCTCCTGCTGATTTTATATGGTTGCTACTCAAAGCTTTATAAGGAGCCGGAGCCACTTGACGAATTCATCTTCTGGGGCGATATATTAATAGGTGATTTCGACGATTTGGACAAATATCTTGTGGATGCCAGGATGCTTTTCGCCAATGTCATGGACTTCAAGGCCATCCAAGATAATTATGAATATCTTTCCGAGGCTCAGCGCAAGGCAATTTCTCAGTTCATGTCGCATTTCCGTGGCGCCGAGGGAATGAGGTTGGACCCTGACTCCAAGGACCCTAACGTGAAGGAACGTTTCCTTAGGATGTGGCAGATTCTGTGGCCGTTGTACAATGATTATCGTAAAACCCTTACAGATAAAGGGATAGCCTACGAAGGCATGGTTTACAGGAACGTCGCAGAAAGGCTTAAGGGCGAAGCGGCTGCGGACGTGCTGACAGAGGCATTCCCAAACACGCGAAAATTCATATTCGTCGGCCACAATGCCTTGAACGAGTGCGAAAGGGCAGTGATGAGGAAGATGCGGGACGCAGGCGTGGCAGAGTTCTGCTGGGACTTCTCGAGCAAGATGATGAAAGATAAGCATAACAAGGCTTCGCTTTTCCTCTCAAAGAACGTCGAGGAATTCGGGCAGGCATTCGATCTGGATTCGGAAGGCTTGCCAGAACCCAAATTCGAGGTCATCAGCGTCCCATCCTCGGTCGGGCAGGCAAAGCTGCTGCCTGAACTGCTCTCGGAAATAGCTTCCGAAGGGCAGGCCTTGGAAGGCAATCTTGGGAGTCTTTGGAACAATAAGGACTACAGTGACATGGCGGTAGTGATTCCAGATGAAACCCTTCTAGTGCCTGTGCTGAATTCCGTGCCTCCTGAAATACAGGATATAAATGTGACAATGGGGTATCCGATGCGTAGCAGTCCATTCTATGATTTTCTCTCGGTCGTGGATTCTCTTCAGCTGCATCTTAGGGAAAAGGATGGCAAATGGTACTTTTACCACAAACAGGTCTGGGACGTGCTGTCTTCCGGCATATTCCAGAAAATCATCACAGAAGACGATGAGGCTGCGAAAAAGGCAATGAACATAAAGAAAGATTCGAGGTACTATGTCTGTGAGGATGACCTGCGAGGCACTCCGCTTTTCGATTTGGTGTTCAGGGCAGCCGTCAAGGATCCAAAAGCCATTGACAATAAGCAAATCCTTGCAATAGAAGAGTATCAGCTGAGCATGATAGCCGGCATTGCTAAAAAGCTTTCCGAGGGTGGCGGGGCTTCGATGGACCTGGAGTTCGCTATGGCCGCCTACAATGCCGTGAACCAGTTGAAAACAAACGACCTGGCCATACTGCCACTTACGTATTTCCGGCTTTTCGAACAACTCATCGGCCCAGTCTCGGTGCCGTTCAATGGAGAGCCGCTGAAAGGGCTGCAGGTCATGGGGCCGCTCGAAACCAGGGCGCTGGACTTCAAGCATATATTCCTGCTCTCTTGCAACGAAGGCATATTCCCTCGAAGAAGCGTCAGCTCTTCATTCATCCCTCCAGAATTGAGAAAAGGTTTCGGCTTGCCAACATACGAGTTGCAAGATGCCGTGTGGGCATATTATTTCTATAGGATGATTCAGCGGGCGGAGACCGTGACCATGATTTTTGATTCCAGGACCGAGGGATTGAAGGTAGGGGAGGAGAGCCGCTACATCAAACAGCTGGAATATCATTTTGGCGTGCCACTAAAAAGAAGTTTCGTGAAAGCTTCAGCGAAAAGCCACATAGAGATATCAGACATTCCGAAGACGGAGATCGATGTGGCAGCATTGCGAGAGGTCAGGTTCTCGGCTTCCACGATGAAAAGCTATCTGGACTGCCCGGCAATGTTCTATTTCTCCAGCATAAAGAAACTCAGTGAGGAGGAAGAAGTGGCTGAGGATGTAGATGCCCCAACGTTAGGAAACATATTCCATTCTACTATGCAGGCGCTTTATCTAGGGGAGGCTGCGATGGATCCGTCATACGACATTTCAGACAGGAATCGGAATGATAACTTGCCGGGGCGGCTGACGGAGGTGACAAAGGAATATATCGACCTCTGGCTGAAGCGCCAAGATGATATTAAGGCAAGAATCAGAAGCTTGATACTCAGCCAGATGCATACATTTGAAGTGAGCGGTCGCGACCTCGTGACCGAGAACGTCATCCTGCAATATGTCTTGAGGACTCTGCGGCGCGATAGAGAACTTCTCGAAAAACACCACGTCAATTCTTTCAAGATACTAGGCTTGGAGGAACGCGTGGAGGCAGAAGTGGACGGATTTAAATTCGTGGGCTACATAGACAGAAAAGACAGCTTCCTTCCTGGCCAAGTGCGGATTGTTGATTACAAGACAGGAAAGGTGGCGGACTCCGAGGTGAACATAAACGATGATGACGCAGAGGCTGTTGCAGAGGCTTTGTTTGCTCCAGACAATGATAAAAGGCCTAAAATCGCTTTCCAGCTATTCATTTACGACTACATGGTTCTCCACGACCCGAGTTGGAGGGGCGGGCAGATAGTGAACTCTATTTACCAGCCGCTCAGCATGTTCAAGAATGAGGTTCTGGAAGTACCCATGAGCCAGAAATTCAATGAATGCACCGAGGCGCTCCTGCACTCGACGCTTGTGCAGATGCAGGATTTAAACATAGGCTGGCGGCGGACGAATGCCACTTCGGTGTGTGCTTGGTGCAGTTTCAAAAATATTTGCGGAAGATAAATGAATATTCATGATTAAGATATTGAAAGCATCAGCTGGTTCAGGAAAGACCTGGAACCTTGCCAAGACATATATAGAGCTATTGCTGAAGAACGACGATCCTTACGCCTACAGGCACATCCTGGCCGTCACTTTCACGAATAAGGCCACCGACGAGATGAAGAGCCGGATCTTGAAAGAGCTGCACACGTTAGCCTCAGATACAGAAAATTCCAGCTACCTTAAAGAGTTCGTGCCTTCTAAATTTCAGACGAAAGAGGCTTTGAGGGATAAATCTGCTGCCGTGCTATACAATATATTGCATGACTATAGCGCATTCGCCATCAGCACCATCGACCGCTTCTTCCAGCAGAGCCTGAAATCGTTCTCTCGCGAGATAGGCCAGTTCTCTAACTATCAGGTCGAGCTGGACAAGGATTCTTTGGTCGAAGAGAGCGTTGACCGGATTCTGGACTCGCTATCCGAACTCCAGCCAGAATTGTTGAGATGGGTGTCCGACAGCGTCATGGAGAGGCTGGAAAGAGGCCAGAAGTACAGCTTGAAAGACGATCTTCTAAATATGGCTTCTCAGCTTGAGTCGGACGAGCACAGGGCAGTGACAGAACGGTATGGGGTGGACGACTCTAAGGCATATTCCAAGGAAAACCTGAAAAGGATGAAGGTCGTATTGAGAAAGGTGATGCAAGATTTCCGTCGCGGGCTGAAAGATGCCGTGCAAGCGGTCAAGGACGCTTTTCTTTCGGCAGGCGTCGATCCGGGCGTAACTTCGCGGTCGTTCATGTCCAAGACACTGGAAAAATTCGATGGCATGGATCCTTACGGAGGCGTCCCTGGCTTCACTGATTCTTTCAGATGTAAGGCGCAGGACTTCCAGTCTTGGTTCAAGAAGGCTGACGTGGAGAAATATGCCTCTCTGGAAGGGGTTCTGCTTCCACCTGTGCAGCACCTCATAGCGTATTACGACGGAGGCATAAAGGCGTTCAATACGGCCGCTCAGATCGAGGACCAGATAAACGATCTTGGCATCGCCAACGAACTTTCGACGGCCTTCATGGATGTGATGAGAGAACATAACGTGATCTGCATAGAGGAATCCAACGTTCTGCTGAAAAACATAATTGATGGCTCCGACGCCCCTTTCGTGTACGAGAAAATAGGCGTCAGGTACGAGCATTTCCTTCTGGACGAGTTTCAGGATACGTCTCGGATTCAATGGGAAAATTTTCATCCGCTCATAGCCAACAGTAACTCTCAGAACTTAGAAAATCTGCTCGTCGGGGATGTTAAGCAGAGCATTTACAGATGGCGAGGCTCTGACTGGAACTTGATGGCTAGGGAAGTGCAGGCCGAATTCCCGAATGCGCAGCCAAGCGGGATGACAGGCAACTGGCGAAGCCTTAGAAATATCGTGGAGTTCAACAATGCCTTTTTCCGATATGCTGCCAAGGCTATCGATGAGGTAGATGGCTCGGATCCTGCGAAGGCAGATTCCGTATCGGCGATTTACGGCGGGCTAGAGCAAGAAGTCCGTACGAAAGATATTCAGGAAGGCAGCGTGGAAATTGTTTTCTGCAATTCAGAGGAGGAGCTTCCCAGAACGTTGGAGACGATTAATAAAGTACTTGGAGCAGGGGCGAAACTTGGCGACATAGCCGTCCTGGTAAGAAATAACCAAGAAGGTTCCAAGACGGCTGCTTATCTTATAGAAAATGGCTTGGACGTAATCTCCGACGATTCCTTGAATTTGAAATCATCGTCGGTCGTCAGAAAGCTTGCATCGCTGATCTCTGCGGTGAATAATCCTGAAGACAAAATAGGCTCGTACATAGCAGAGGAGGCAGGGCTGGATGCCAGGAACGTTCAATTCCACAGCCTCTTGGAACTTTGCGAGATACTGCTCAGGAAAATCCGGGAGAAAATGAGCGAGGCGGATTTCGAGGATGAAGTGCTTTATATTCAGTCTTTCATGGATTACGCGCAAGATTTTGCGGCCACGAACGGCAATTCCCTGAATGCTTTCTTGAAGCAGTGGGGCGAGGATTCTCCGAAAGTCAGTTCCCCGAGAGACGAGAATGCGGTGAGGGTCATGACAATCCATAAATCTAAAGGCTTGGAATTCCCATATGTGATATTCCCGTTTGCCGAAAAAGTGGGCTTGTTCCGAAGTACGAACCGCTGGATAGTTCCGAGAGTAAATGGAACCCCATTAGAGGGCATTGGAAAGGTTGCGTTCAACTTTGCGCTCTCGAGTGGCAGTTCGGACACGATTTTCGAAGATGACTATAAGAACGAGGTCTTCTTGCAGCATGTAGACAACATCAATACATTCTACGTGGCTCTTACTCGTGCTTCAAAAGGACTTACTGTCATTGCAGAGAGTGGCGGGACCACGAAGGATGGCAGCTTCAAGAGCCTTGCCGGAATATTGGAGAGTTTCATGGACTCCGATGCTCAAGGATTCACGAAGAGTTCGGAAGGGGATGACATCATATTCATGAAAGGAGCTATCTATGATTTTTCCAAGATGGATAGGGATGGGGAGAAGTCGCAGGTCAGGAATCCTGGCTTTCCTTCCTTCCCTCTCGATTTCGGCGAGGGAGGCGGCCGTGGTGACCTTAGGCTTCGGCTCAGCATGGATTCATCAGATTTTTTCACCGAAGAGGCGAAGGCCCGCGACGAGGCTGTCCGCAATGGCACCGTCCTGCATAATATCCTTGCCTCTGTGATAACCCCTGGTGACGTTCAGCCGGCTGTGGAAAAGGCTTTGCAGTCTGGGGACGTAGACGTAGAGAACGCAGAGGCGGATATGAAACTTCTCAAGGAGAGGATCGCTGCGCATCCGGAATGGTTTCCTGAAAAAGGGGCGGAAATCTTCACCGAGACATCCATCTTCGATGCTGACGGAGAGGAGCATCGGCCAGACAGAGTCATCATCCGTGATGGAATGGTGGCTATCGTGGACTACAAGTTCGGCGAGAAAAACCCTCGCTACAAGTCTCAGATGTCAAAATATATGAATATCTATAAGCGCATGGGATATTCGCAGGTCGAAGGGACTATTTGGTATGTGCCGGCAGATGAGGTAGAATAATTTTCTTATATTTGCAAATTGACAACAATTTATGAATATGGAGCCTGGAGAAAATACGATAAAGCTTTATTACAACACTGAACGTGAGAAGCTTGAGATGCCTGAATATGGTCGCAACGTCTTGGAAATGGTGGAGCAGCTGAAGAGGATTCCAGACAAGGCGAAGCGTTCCGAGCAGGCGAGGGCGGTAGTGAAGGTGATGGAGTTGCTGAACCCGAGCGTCAAGTCTCAGGAGAATTATGAGCACAAGCTGTGGGATCAGCTCTACATGATAGCTGATTACGATTTAGACATTGATTCGCCATACCCGATGCCAGAAAAAAAGGCGAAGGAAGTTCCCCCAATGAAGATTCCTCTGAATAAGAAACCTATTCGCGCAACTCATTACGGCAGGAACATAGAAAGCATAATAGACCTGATCGCCGGAGAACCGGAAGGCGAGATGAAGAGGGCTATGCTACGCTCTCTGGCAATATACATGAGGCAGCAATACCTTATCTGGAACAAGGACAGCGTGGCTGACGAAACAATATTCGCAGACATCGAAAAGCTTTCTAATGGCCGCATACGCATTCCTGCGGACTTGGAGCTGTCGAAGATATCCGATGACGCTAACTTCTCGCGTCCTGGCCTGAATCTTGGAATTGGGCAGAATCATAACAAGAATCAGAAGAAACATAGGAACAGGAAATGAGATTATTCACGTTCTGGAGAGATTTAGACGATGACGACAAGGAGAGGGTCATAAAAATCACAGGACTTCTCATAGCCGTCTTCGCCATATTTACTCTCTTGGCCAACGTCTCATACTTATTCACTTGGAAAACAGACCAGAGCCTCTTGTCCACAGAAATTTCTGATAAGTCGATAGAGGTGTCGAACATCTGTGGCAAGCTAGGCTTCAAGTGGTCATATTTCCTGGTCACTCAATGTTTCGGGCTTGGCAGTTTCGCCCTTATCCTAATTCTCTTCGCAGTCTCTATGAGGCTTTTGCTGAAGCGCTGGCATTACTCAATGCTGAGAACAATTCTCTTGACGCTCACGGGGGCTCTCATAGCATCTTTCATTCTGGCTTTCATCTCGAACCTGACTGGCTTCAATAATGCTTTCGGTGGCGGCTTAGGGGGGCAATGCGGGGCTTCTTCCGTAAGCTGGATGACGAACCTGCTGGGAAATATCGTGACCGGAGTCATTCTGGTTGCGGCGGTAATCCTCTGGTTGCTTTTCGCAAGCTCCAGGTTCAAGCATTGGATGGCTGGCATTGGCAAAGACAATCCGGAAGACGAAAAAGAGCCTGAACCGTGCGAAGAGCAAGTGATCGTCGAGAAGGGCAAGAGAAAATTTGAGGAGCCGGAAGAAGTAAATGACTATACCGACAAGGAGCCAGAAGCAAATCCGGAGCGAGATTCTTCAATCAATCTTTCAGGATTCGATGACCAGCTGGAAGCAAAGCCGGAACCATCTGAAGAAGCCAAGGCAGAGGGAACTTTAGAAATCCAACGCGGCGAGGGTCTTTCCACGGAGATCAAGAAAGAGCTGGAGCCATACGACAGCAAGAGTGAGCTGCCCGATTACAAGCCGCTCAGCCTGGACTTGCTGGAAGTTCACGAATCTACTCGCAGGGATGTCTCCAACGAGGAAATAACTCGCAATAACAATAAGATACGCGCTACGCTCGAGAATTTCAAGATTCAGGTGCAAGACGTGAAGGCGGTAGTAGGACCTACTGTGACCCTTTACATGGTCTATCCTGCCCCAGGGGTTAAGATTGCTGGCATCAAGCGGATTCAGGAGGACATTGGAATGTATCTTCATGCCAAAGGCGTGCGCGTGATCACATTGCCAGACTCTGTCGGAATAGAGGTTGCGAACGATAATCCTTCAATAGTGCCTTTACGGGCCGTCCTGAACGATGAGGCTTTCAGGACAAGCAAGGCAGAGCTTCCGGTCGCCATCGGTTATACCATCCAGCAGAAAGTGAAAGTGTTCGATTTGGCAGACGCTCCACATCTGCTGGTTGCCGGTGCGACTAAGCAGGGTAAGTCTGTCTGCCTGAACGTGATTGTTTCTTCGTTGCTATATTCGAAACACCCGTCGGAGCTGAAGTTCGTGTTCATCGACCCTAAGATGGTAGAATTCAGCGCTTACGAGCGCTTGCTGCATCATTATCTGGCCGTCCTTCCTGATTTCCATGACGAGGAAGAGGAGAGGGTGAACGCCATCGTGAAGAATCCGAAGCTGGCGGAGAAAGTCCTGCGGTCTCTATGCAAGGAGATGGATAGCAGG
Organism: uncultured Bacteroidales bacterium; assembly: GCA_900316045.1. GTDB lineage: Bacteria > Bacteroidota > Bacteroidia > Bacteroidales > UBA932 > Cryptobacteroides. The sequence goes on from ONBM01000005.1 coordinate 25,152, forward strand.
TACGAGCTGCTGAGCAAGGCTTACGTCCAGAAAATCAGCCAGTACAACGATAAATACAATCACCATCACTTGAGGCCTGATGAAGGGCATCGTTTCTTGCCATATATCGTCGTGGTGATTGATGAATATGCTGACTTAACCATGTCGGTCGGGGCTACAGGGGAGGCGAAAACCATTGCGAGAAGCATCTCTACGTCCATCATTCGTCTGGCTCAGAAAGGACGAGCGGCTGGCATTCACGTGATTATCGCTACTCAGAGACCTTCTGTTGATGTGATTACGGGTCTCATTAAATCGAATTTCCCTACTAGAATTGCGTTCAGGGTAGTTTCTAGGATAGATTCAGCAACGATCCTCGATTCTCCCGGGGCCGAGAAGCTTATCGGAAGGGGAGACATGCTGTATTATGCCGGCGTTGAGACTGAGAGAGTCCAGTGTGCCTTGGTCTCTAACGAGGAAATAGCGAAAATCACCAAGGCTGTCAGCGAGCAGGAGGGTTATAAGAAAAGTTATAGCACTCCATATTACTTGCCTTCCGTTGACGAGCAGTCGGACGAGGGTGATGGCGGCATGATAGACATGAAGAGTCTCGATGAACGTTTCGAAGAGGCGGCCAAGATGGTTGTCACGACCCAGCGAGGCTCAACTTCTGACTTGCAAAGACGCTTAGGAATGGGGTATGCCAAGGCTGGCCGAGTAATGGATCAGCTGGAGGCTGCCGGAATCGTTGGCCCTCAAGAGGGTTCCAAGCCTCGTCAGGTGTTGATTTCAAGTCTGGATGAACTTGAAAAAGTGCTGGAGGCATATCGCCAGCAATAGGCGCCTTCTGGCATAACTTCTGTAATTTCCATTGTTGCCATGAAAACAAAATATTCAAGATTATTATCCGTCATCGTTTTGGCTGCGCTCTCTTTGGCTGCAGATGCCTCCAGCAAGTCGCTCTCTGCATTCCTGGCCAAAGTTTCCCTCTCACAGGTTTCATTTGAATATTCATTCGTAATGAACAGGGAGGGCTCGAAAATAACTGGCAATGGGAGCGTTACATTGCAGGACGACGCTTTCAGGCTCAAAGGCAACGGCCTGGAGATGTGGTGCGATGGCTCCACCAGCTGGACGGTTGACAGGTCAGCGGAAGAGATTCTGATTCAGCCCGTCGAGGATTCTGGGGAAGATTTCGCATCCAATCCGGCTCTGTTGGTGGCTTCTTTGGACAAGGGCTTCTCTGAGACATCCGGAGGCACTTCCAAATTCAATGGCAAAGCGGTCACCACGTCAATCCTTTCCCCAAAGAGCGATGTTAGTTCGATGACAGAGATTTCCTTGCTGAAACTTTATTTCAAGGAAAGTACCTCGGATCTGGTGGGGCTGGAAGTCAAGCTGAATGACGGTTCCGTGTGCGTTTTCACTATTTCTGGATTCAAGACTGCAGAAAAAAACTCGTCGAGAGCAGCATTCCGCTTCGACGAGAAAATTCCTTCAAATTATGTAGTGACAGATTTGCGCTAGTCTTTCACGCAGCGTACTGAAGCATAAAATGTCTTATCCATTATTCCAGAATGGACATCTGGCTCATCTACATAGATGAAACGCAATAAAGCCGTGCCATCATCATAGCTGCTCGATGTCCAGAACACAGCGTAATTGTTTATTCCTTTGAACGTGTAGGAGTTATCCCTTGCGGTAACGTAGCCTACAGGTATCACAGACATTCCGCTCTTATTCGTGATGTTCACCTGCGGCCAATATTCCCACATCCTGCTGCCAAGGAAATAGGCATTAGCCATCATGCCGCCAGAGGCGTTCTTGAAATCTTCTCCTTTAGTGAAGATCGTGCCATCTGCTATTACTGAGTCTGCAAGCTGGCAGAACTCTTCGTCGGACGGCAGGTGCCAGCCTGAAGGGCAGGCGGTCCGGGCATCATTCCAGGTGTAGTACCGCCCGAAAATGTCGTCCATGATTTCGCAATTGAAGTATGAAATGCTTCCTGACGTCTTATATCCAAGGTTCTCCCTCATCCATGTGTTGCCGCCGAAGGTAGTCGTGAAATACGTCTTTCCATCTCTTGAATCAGTGACAAAAGGGGAATCCTTGAACCCGAGGCCGGATACGGTAGAGTCGATGGTTGGATCTACTACGTAAATGGTTTTCGTCGCCGATGTCGAGGAGTAATCGTCTGCGAAAGCGGAACAAGAGACGGTGTACTCGCCGACCGCTGAAGGTGTCGTGCAATCCCAGCTTCCGTCACCCGTGCCGTCCTTCGTCTTCGTGGTATCTCTGGTACTGCTCCATGATGGCTTCCAACTGTATCCTATTCCAGATGTAGGAGTGGTGATTCCGGTCGGGGTGAGGGTGAGCGTCTCTCCCTTGCCAACAAAATCCGGAATTGAGAAGGTCAGCGTGCCGCTCATGTAATTGGTATCGGTGCTGTCATCTTTCTTATTATGGCAAGAAACCAAGACCAAAGGCAGCAGCATGGCCATCAATAAAATATTCTTTAATTTTCGCATATCATGAACAAAGATAGTCAATATTTTTTTAGCAAGCCGATTTAACAACAAAAACTAGTCCAACGGTAATGTGGATTGCCGCATAATTAATAATATTGTAAATTCGCAGCCGTAAATCCGCTGCGGATATAAGAATATGAAAAGATTATCGTTGATATTCCTCATGGCGTTATCTGTGTCCTGTTCCAAGGGGCCTGAATATATTCAGGTCACGGGCCAGGCGCAAGGAGGGACATATTCAGTGAAAATGAACATCAAGGGTGTCAAGGCTAAACCCGAGGCTATTCGTTCTTCCATTGACTCGATACTCACACTGATTGATACGACGTTGTCTGGCTACAATAAAAAGTCTATCTTGAGCAGGCGCAATGCGGGGGAGGCAGTAGTGCTGAATGACATGTTCAAGAATATATTGAAAAGATCCCGGGAATATTTTGACGTGACTGGCGGTGCTCTTGATGTGGCTGCGGGACCGCTTTTCGATGCGTGGGGCTTCGGTTTCACCACCGATTCTCTGCCGTCTAGTGAGAAGATTGACAGCATTCTGTCAGTGTGCGGCATGAAGCATTTGGGCGAGCATAGCGTTTTGAATTTTAATTCCATCGCTCAGGGCTACTCGGCTGATGTGGTGGCGTCGTATCTGCATTCTGTCGGGGTGAGGGACATGCTGGTGGACATTGGGGAGATTTATTGTGAGGGGTTGAATCCGAACGGGAAGCCGTGGACGATCGCAATCGACAGGCCTGTGGATGGGAACGTGTTTCCTGGTCAGGATATAGATGGAATCTGGCAGGGAAATGGTGCCGGATGCGGGGTAGTGACTTCGGGGAATTACCGGAAGTTCTATGAGAAAGACGGAAAGAAATATTCCCATACCATCGACCCGCGCACAGGCTACCCGGTGAGTCATAATCTGCTGAGCGCTACTATCGTGGCTTCGAATGCTACAGATGCCGATGCCTTTGCTACATATTGCATGGTTATCGGCTTGGATGAAGCCAAGTCGTTCATCCTTTCTCGTCCCGATCTCGAAGGTTATCTGATTTACGACAGCCTAGGCTCCATGGCCGAGTGGGCATCGCCGGGATTCAATTTGATCAGTAAATAATCGCAGTCAAGTCATCCTCCGGAAGTTATCCTGAGCGGCTGAAAAAATGCTGCTCAGTCCGAACTTCCCGTCGGCTGCCATAATGAACGTTTTGTTTAGGATGTGAGTAGTCCCATTGCTTGGGGTATGGTGAGGGCTGTGTCGGTGGTGAAGCCGCCTGAGCGGGTGCGGCGGAGGGAGTCGAGGGTGGCTCCGGTGCCGAGGGCTTCGCCGATGTCTCTAGCGAGTGCCCTTATGTATGTGCCTTTGCTGCAGGCTATGCGGATGTCTGCATGAGGTAGATGCAATGAGGATATGTCTGTGACGTTTATCCTTGGGTTCGGTCGCAGGGGGTCAGGGTCCGGTTGCGATGAATCATAACAGGAGCTTGGCAATCTTTCTTCGGAATATGGCAGAGGTGGCTGTCCGTCTGGCGCAAAACTCAGTAGTTCTATTGCCGAGATATTGATTATCTGTTTGTTCAGGGTTTCGGCGACGGAATGGTCAAAATCCGGCATCACGTCATTTTTTTGAAGATGAGCGTCACGGTACTGCTTGCGGGCAAGTTCATATGCCCGGACTCCGTCAATGGATTTTGCCGAGAAGAGCGGTGCAATCTGCTCCTGCTCCCCGAGAAAACCCGGCAATATATTCCTGATGTTTTCTTCGTTGACTTGATCCGTAGGATAAGCATGGTCGATGGCTTTCTCAAGGTCGTAGGAAGGCGTGGTGGCTCCGAAAGAAATGCCTGCGACATATTCTTTGCCCTCTTTCTGCAGTTCCTCGGCAAGCTTGGTCGCCTTTCCTATGCACACCAGCAGCACCCCCGTGGCCAGAGGATCCAGCGTCCCGGCATGGCCTACCTTCAGATTTTTCTTATGGAAATGCCTGCACGCAGCCCATTTCAGCTTCCGGATCACGTCTGCAGACGTCCACCGGTACGGCTTGTCCACAGGGATGATTATCCCACCTGGAAAGTCGCCCATGTCGCAGGAGAGCTTGCTGCCAAGGAGAATCTTGTCCGCTATCAGAACCTTTTCTTCCACTACACTGGAATCTTGTCGATTCGTCTCTGGTGGCGGCCCCCCTCGAATTGGGTGGAAAGCCACGTGTTCAGGATGCGTGTCGCCATCGGGTAAGAAATGAATCTGGCAGGCATCACTAGCACATTCGCATTGTTGTGAGCCTTCACCAGGCGGCCGATCTCGCTGTTCCATGCCAGCCCGGCACGCACTCCCTGATGCTTGTTGAGAGTAATGGACATGCCATTCCCAGTTCCGCAGAGGGCGACTCCAAGGTCAACCTTTCCCTTTTCCACGGCCTCGGCCAGAGGATGGGCGTAGTCAGGATAGTCGCAACTTACTTCGGAATCGGTTCCGAAATCCACAACCTCATATCCCTTTTTCTTTAATAATTCCACCAACCTGGTCTTATATTCATAACCAGCGTGGTCGCTTGCCATACCTATTTTCATGATATTCAGAATATTTTGTGTTTGCTAACAGTCGCGATGAATTCCTTCAGATAGAAGGGCTCAAAATAGGCCACATCCTCGAATTTCCTGGCTCTGAATGCTTCAACCGCAGGATGTAGCATGGATGAAGCTTTTGGGCAGCATTGCTCGAAGTAAGCATTCGGCGATGCAATTACATCCTTGCATTTTTCGGCTCCGTCTCCAATGAAAAGTACCGGCCCCTCAGAAAGCCGAGAGGCAAAAGTCTCGCCATCCACCACCTGAGCCACGGTAGGCGATACCTGATGTCCGTCTGGAGAGAAAACTCCTGTATACACTTCCATTCTACGAGCATCGATCATTGGCACGACATATTTGCAACCATCTGGAAGAAGCCCGCCATCGATCGCCTGCCAGACCAGCGTGTCCAAGGTTCCGACTGAAATCAGAGGAATTCCTGCCCCAAAGCAGAGCCCTTTTGCAGTTGAAACACCCACTCGTAGTCCGGTGTAGGAACCTGGGCCTTTGCTCACGCACACCGCACTGCAATCCTTGACTGCCAGGCCCCTGTCGTCAAGCATCTCTTTCACGAAAGAAGCTGTCATGGACGCATGCGCGTGAGGCTCTGAACTCTTCTTGAAAGAGACAATCTTCGCATCTTCTGCCAGGGCAGCGGAGCAAAGGGAGGTAGAAGTCTCAATTAATATTATTCTTTCCATTAATTATTGAATATCATCTGTTTAATATAAGGGAACACGGCGTCTGAAACTGATTTCATCGGCCCATAGAACGCAGATGCAGAGAGGGTTTCCGGCTTTACGAGATCGAACTTCGAGTTGATTGCATCGAAGAGCAGGACCGCCAGCCCGACCATCAGGAACACTTTCACGAAAGCAAAGACTACGCCAAGCAGTTTGTCTGCCCACCCGAGAAGAACCAGCTTCACCACTCCGGATAGCACCTTTCCAAGAAGTTCCAGCAGGAGGACCACCACTATGAATATGATGACGAAGGCAATCACCTGAAGAACCGTCCCGGACGCATCCATGTAGGGGCTGAGCCAGCCTGCTACGAGCGATGAAAACTTGAAAGACATCCATGCCCCAAGCAACACAGCTATTATTGAGACGGCCTGCCAGATGAATCCTTTCCGGATGCCGTAGAACAGTGCCGGAATGAAGCAAACCAATATTATTATGTCTATTACGTTCATCCTCTATTGTTAAAAAATGGGGAATTGCCTATCTTTGCAAACTAAAATTCTGTGAGTCTCGAAGAACTTTACAGATTACAAAATTAGAAATTTAATCATGACATTCAAAGAGTACAAAGGCCTTGATTTGGTCGCGACAGGAAATGAAATTCTGGAACGTTGGAAGAAAAATCACGCATTCGAGAAATCTCTCGAGCTGAGAGATGGGGCTCCAGAGTTCATTTTCTTTGAGGGGCCGCCTTCCGCCAATGGAAAGCCGGGCATTCACCATGTGATGGCTCGTTCCATAAAGGATGCTATTTGTCGGTATAAGACGCAGACAGGCTTCAAGGTTAATCGTCGCGCTGGGTGGGACACTCATGGCCTGCCGGTGGAGATTGGCGTCGAGAAGAAGCTCGGAATACATAAGGACGACATCGGGACTAAGATTTCCGTCGAGGACTATAACCGCACCTGCCGCGAAGAGGTGATGAAATACACCGCCGAATGGGAGAACATGACCGAGCGAGTGGGCTACTGGGTGGATATGAACGACCCTTACATCACCTACGACAATCGTTACATCGAGACCCTGTGGTACCTTCTGAAAAATATTTATAAAAAAGGATTGCTCTACAAGGGCTATTCCATACAGCCGTACTCTCCGTCTGATGGCACCGGACTTAGTTCGCATGAGCTGAATCAGCCTGGGTGCTACAAGGAAGTTAGCGACACTACGGCGACAGTGCAATTCGAGGTCATAAAGGATGAAAAGAGTCAGATGCTCTACGAGGGTAAGAATCTGCCTGTCTATTTCATCGCGTGGACCACTACGCCTTGGACTCTTCCTTCCAATACCTCTCTGTGCGTCGGTCCGAAAATCGACTATGTAAGAGTTCATTCATTCAATCCTTATACTGGAAGCGAGGCGGTCTATGTCGTGGCTAAAGCCTTGGTGAGCGCTTGGTTCAATGAAAAAGCTTCCGGAATTCCTTTCAATGAATACAAAAAAGGCGACAAGCTGGTGCCATACGAGGTGCTGGATGGCACTTTCAAAGGAACTGATTTAGTTGGAATTCATTACAAGCAGCTGATTCCTTGGTTCAAGCCTGTCCAGGAGGGCGAGGCTTTCAGGGTGATCTCCGGCGATTACGTGACAACGGAAGATGGAACAGGAATAGTCCACATTGCCAATACTTTCGGAGCCGACGACAAGAGGGTGGCAGAGAATTTCGGCGTGCCGCCGATCATGGTCATCGACAAAGACGGCAAGATGCAGGCTCAGGTGGATCACGATGGCAGATTCTACCCATTGGAAGACCTTGATCCTGAATATGTAAAAGAATATGTCGATCCGTCCTACAAGGAATTTGCCGGGCGCTATGTGAAGAATGCCTTCGATGACAGTCTTCCTGCAGATGCGCCAACGCTTGATTTCGATCTCTGCATGATGATGAAGCAGGACGGCAGGCTGTTCAAAATGATGAAGCACGTGCACAGCTATCCTCATTCCTGGAGAACTGACAAGCCTGTGCTGTACTATCCTCTAGACGCATGGTTCATAAAGACTTCTGCGGTGAAGGATCAGATGGTGGCCCTGAACAAGAACATCGTCTGGAAGCCAGAATCCACAGGGACTGGGCGATTCGGGCAGTGGCTTGAGAATATTCAGGACTGGAACCTGTCCAGGAGCCGTTTCTGGGGCACTCCGCTCCCGATATGGCGTACCGATGACGCGAAGGAGGAAATCTGCATAGGCTCGCTGAAGGAATTATATTCAGAAATCGAGAAAAGCGTGGCAGCTGGCTTCATGAAGTCTAATCCGCTCAAAGACAAAGGATTCGATCCTGAAGACATGAGCAAGGCGAACTATGACAAGATCGACCTGCACCGCCCTTACGTCGATAACATATTCCTTGTAAGCCCTTCTGGCAAGAAAATGACTCGCGAGAGCGACCTTATTGATGTCTGGTTCGATTCTGGCGCAATGCCTTACGCTCAGGAAGGACTTCGCAATCTTGGCACGAAGCAATTCGGAGCTACGGCGGATTTCATCGCCGAGGGTGTCGATCAGACCAGAGGCTGGTTCTATACGCTGCACGCCATACACACTATGGTGAGCGGCACGCCGGCGTTCAAGCACGTTATCTCCAACGGCTTGGTTCTGGACAAGAACGGCAACAAGATGAGCAAGAGGTTAGGCAATGCCGTGGATCCTTTTGAAGAGCTGGATAAATTCGGGGCTGATGCGCTCAGGTGGTACATGCTCACTAACGCCCAGCCTTGGGACAACCTGAAATTCGATGAAGAAGGCGTGGACGAGGTGCGCAGGAAGTTTTTCGGGACGCTCTATAACACATATTCATTCTTTGCCCTCTACGCCAACATCGACAATTTCGATCCATCGGCGGCGAAGGTTCCTTATTCGAAGCGGCCAGAGATTGACCGCTGGGTAATTTCCCTGCTGAACTCGCTGATTTCCAAGGTGAGGGCGGCATATGAGGATTACGATGTGACGACGGCTGGCCGGCTCATCCAGGATTTTGTTTGCGACGATGTCAGCAACTGGTATGTGCGCCTGAACAGAAAACGTTTCTGGGGTGGGAAGATGGACGAGGATAAGCTTGCGGCTTATCAGACTCTCTATGAGGTGCTTACGGACGTGGCGGTGCTTTCCGCCCCAATAGCTCCGTTCTATATGGACAGGCTTTATCTGGACCTCGTGCCAAGGGGAGAGGAGTCCGTGCATTATGTGATGATGCCTGATGCGGACGCATCGGTCATCGATTCGGATTTGGAGGAGAGGATGAAACTGGCTCAAAAGGCAACCTCTATGATTTTGGCTCTCCGCAGGAAGGTGTCCATAAAGGTTCGCCAGCCGCTGCAGAAAATCATGATTCCAGTTATCTCGGACAAGGTGCGCAAGCAGTTGGAAGCCGTTGAGAAACTGATTCTTGGCGAGGTTAACGTGAAGGAAGTTGAATATATTTCCGACACGACAGGGATAATCACGAAGAAAATCAAGCCGAACTTCAAGACGCTCGGCAAGGCTTACGGCAGGCAGATGAAGGAAATAGCCCAGGCGTTCGGAAATATGGACCAGGCGACTATCGGGGCGATTCAGGGCGCGGAGGCTGCCGGTGAGACATATTCGTTGAGTCTTCCTTCGGGCGAAGTAGTGCTGAGACCGGGCGATTATGAGATTTCTTCAGAGGATATGCCAGGCTGGCTGGTGGCTGGCGACGGCCCTCTGACTGTCGCTTTGGATGTGCAGATCAGCGAGGCTCTCAGGAAGGAGGGGATAGCGCGAGAGCTCGTGAATAGGATTCAGAACCTGAGAAAGGACAGCGGCTTCGAAGTGACTGATAGGATTAATGCAATAATCTATGCTTCAGGCGATTATGATGACGTTAAGGCCGCTGTGGACGAAAATATTGATATGATCGGAGCCCAAACGTTAGCAGTTTCGACAATTGTATGTAAATTTGCAGACGCAGTTCCGGATGCAGCCGTCATCGACTGGGATGGATCTGAAATGAAGATGAAACTTCAAAAAGTAAACTAAACTATATTGCTATGGCTAAAGAAGATACAAGCAAGGTCGTTCCCGCAGAAGAGAGGACGCGCTACAGCGATGAAGAGCTTGAAGAATTCAGGCAAATCATCAATGACATGCTTGCCAAGGCGAGGAAGGAATATGACACCCTTCGCCAGGTGATAATGCACAATGGCAGCAATGACATCGAAGACACAACTCCGTCATTCAAGACAGTCGAGGATGATGGCGCTTATCAGCTTAGCAAGGAAGAAGCAAGCCAGCTGGCTCAGAGACAATACAAATTCATCCAGAATCTGGAGGCTGCCTTGGTGAGAATAGAGAATAAGACTTACGGAATATGCCGCGTCACGGGGAAACTCATCCCGAAGGAGAGGCTTCGCCTGGTTCCTCACGCAACTCTTACCGTAGAGGCTAAAGAAATGCTTGCTAAGAAAGGTCAGAATTAGTGAAAGTCTCCGAGGGCAAAAAGCTCATCCTGCTCGGGATGATTCTAGTCGTTTTCGATCAGGTCGTCAAGATTCTGGTCAAGACGAATATGGAAATTGGCGACCACTTCAACGTGATTGGCAATTGGTTCCAGATTTATTTCATAGAGAACGAGGGCATGGCCTTCGGGATGAAGTTCGGAGGGACTGTGGGAAAATTCCTGCTGTCCCTTTTCCGAATAGGGCTGTTCGCCCTGCTGTGCTGGTGGATAGCCTCCCTGGTCAAGAAAAGGTTCGATTCTGAAGGAAAGGTCGTCCTGAAGGAGGATGGCCGCCAGAAAGTGCCTGAGGGAGTGCTTGTCGGTCTCACTCTCATCACGGCCGGTGCCTTTGGGAATATACTGGATTGCCTTTTTTACGGCATCATGTTCAATTACGCTCCCTTCATGTTCGGCAGGGTCGTGGACATGCTGTATTTCCCTCTCATAGACACGTTCTGGCCGCAGTGGATGCCATTCGTCGGTGGCGAGCGGCTCCTTTTCTTCGCCCCGGTTTTCAATATCGCCGACAGTTGCGTCACCATCGGGGCATTGTATCTCATATTCTTCCAATACAGATTCTTCCTCAGCGAGGATAAGAAGCAATAAGGAAAGGGGAGTTCTCTCCTTATCGTCCATCTTTCATGTTTCCTTATGTCGTGCCGCACATCATTTTGCGGTGCGAAGTCTCTCGTCGCATCCTAATCGCCTGCTTTCAATGTCTTGTATGCCTGGGCGAGGAGGTATGAATATCGAAGGAATGATTTAAATAATGGTTATAATTTGTAACTATATTGCAAATGGACGCTAAAAAATGATCATATTAAACGTTTTTTATATCCTTTTTTATGAATATTCTTGTTTGTTTTAATATTTTAATATTTTTTTTTATTCGTTGAACGTGTTGAGTCTCAGCGATAAAAATGGCATCGTAGGCTGCTGGATGGTATTATCGGCTCCTTTTAGTAATGAATTTATTTTGCATTATTAAAATTTTTCACTAATATTGAAACTGGTTTTTGGGGATTAATGAGTTTTCTAATTACTCCTCTTTGATTTTTTAATCAACAGAATTGTTTTTCTATGAGGAAAAAATTTTTTGTAATGCTTGCATGTCTGTTCTTGGTTACGGGAATAGCCATGGCGCAAGGAAGAGTTTCCGGAATTGTCGTTTCGGCTGCAGATGGAGAACCGCTGATTGGTGCTGCGGTGATGGTGCAGGGAAACACAGGCAAATTTGCAATTACGGATAACGATGGTCGCTTCTCGCTCGATGTCAGACCCGGCACGAAGCTGGAAGTTAGTTTTATTGGAATGCGGCCTACGGTCGTGGATGCTGCCGTTAACATGAGAATCGTCTTGGAAATAGATAATTCTCTCGAAGAAGCCGTTGTGACAGGTATGACGACTCAGGATAAACGGCTTTTCTCCGGTGCGGCGACCAAGGTTAGTGCTGACGATGCGAAAATCAATGGCATGGCAGATATAAGCCGTTCCCTCGAAGGTCGGGCGGCTGGCGTCAGCGTCCAGAACGTAACCGGCACATTCGGAACAGCTCCTAAGATCAGGGTACGAGGTGCCACTTCAATTTATGGCAGTTCGAAGCCTCTATGGGTGGTTGATGGTGTGATAATGGAAGATGTCACCGAAGTCAGTTCGGATCAGCTTTCATCTGGAGATGCGGAAACGCTCATCTCATCTGCAATCGCAGGTCTGAATTCGGATGACATCGAAAGCTTCCAGATTTTGAAGGACGGCTCTGCAACCTCTATATATGGAGCGCGCGCCATGGCGGGAGTCATCGTCGTGACTACCAAAAAAGGAAAGCAAGGACAGTCTCATCTGAGCTATACCGGTGAATTTACCATGCGCCTGAAGCCATCTTACAGGAATTTCAACATCATGAATTCCCAGGATCAGATGTCTGTATACCAAGAGCTTCAGCAGAAAGGCTATCTTAATTATGCCAGCACTTCAACGGCTAGCAATGGAGGCATATATAAGAAAATGTACGACCTCATCAGCACTTACAATGCCACGACCGGTCAGTTCGGCCTGGCTAATACTCCTGAGGCAAGAGCCGCTTACCTTCGCGAGGCCGAATACAGAAACACCGACTGGTTTGACGGACTGTTTTCGAATGATATCATGCAGAATCATTCTGTGTCAATTTCCACTGGTACCGAGAAGGCTCAGACCTATGCGTCCATCAGCGCAATGTACGATCCTGGCTGGACGAAGCAGAGCAAGGTAAATCGCTACACCATCAATCTGAACACTTCTTACAAGTTGAAGAAATGGCTTACCGCAAATTTCATTGGCAATGCTTCTTTCCGTAAGCAGAGGGCTCCTGGAACAATCGGGCAAGAACTGGATCCTGTCTCCGGAGAAGTTAAGCGCGATTTCGACATCAACCCTTACTCGTACGCTCTGAACACTTCCCGAGCGCTCGATCCTGACGAATTCTACACAAGGAATTATGCCGATTTCAACATTTACCATGAACTTGAAAACAACTACATGGATCTTAAGGTGAATGACCTTCGCGTCCAGGGAAGCCTTGAATTCAAGCCATGGAAGCAAATGACCATCACGGCTCTTGCTGCCGTAAAGTCAGCATCGACATCTCAGGAGCATTTCATCCTTGACGATTCCAATCAGGCTTTGGCATACAAGGCGATGGAAACGTCCACTATTCGAAAAAACAATCCTTTCCTCTACACCGACCCCGATAACGTCTACGCTCTTCCTATCTCCGTGCTGCCAGATGGCGGTATCTACGAGAGGAGAAACAACGACATGTTCGGTTGGGACACCCGTTTCTCGATGGCGTACAACAACATTTTCAATACGGATCACATCGTGAATTTCTACGGCGGTATGGAAACAAACTTGGTGGATCGTCGCACGACGTGGTTCCGCGGCTGGGGCATGCAGTATTCGCTGGGCGAAATCCCGAACTACGCTTATCAAGTTTTCAAGAAAGGAGTTGAGGAGAACACTCAGTATTATTCACTCGCCAACACTCACACCAGAAGCGCTGCATTTTTTGCGATTGGCACGTATTCCTATAAAGGCAAATACACAATTACCGGCACCTACCGTTACGAGGGCACCAACTTCCTTGGTAAATCAAGGTCTGCCCGCTGGATGCCTACATGGAACGTCTCTGGAGCATGGAATGCCCACGAAGAGAAATTCTTCAAGAGCCTGAATCCTGTCTTGACTCATGCTACGCTTCGAGTGTCTTACTCTCTGACCGGCGACCGTCCGAGCATCTCGAATTCGTATGCCATTTACAGTTCTTATAATCCTTGGAGACCTTTCGCCGGGGTTAAGGAGTCTGGATTGAAGGTCAGAAACCTGGCCAACGAGGGACTCACTTACGAGAAGAAGCACGAGTTGAATGTCGGAGCCGATTTGGGATTCTTAGACAATAGGATCAACCTTGTGGTGGACGCTTACAGGCGAAACAATTATGATCTCATCGGATTGACGAACACTCAGGGAATCGGTGGAGAAATCAATAAATATGGTAATATCGCAACGATGAAATCCAACGGTGCCGAGGTCAGCCTTCAGACTACCAACATCAAAACCAAGGATTTCACTTGGACCACTAACCTCATTTATTCTCACACTCACAACGAAGTGACAAAGCTTGAGGCCGACAGTAGAGTGATAGACCTTGTGTCCGGCAACGGTTTCGCCCTCAAGGGGTATCCGGTCAGGAGCCTCTTCTCCATTCCTTTCAAGGGACTTAATAACGAGGGGCTTCCTACTTTCCTCGATCAGGATGGAAACATTTCGGTTTCCGGAGTCTATTTCCAGGAGAGCGACAAGGACAAGCTGGGCTTTTTGAAGTATGAGGGAAGCATCGAGCCGACGGACGTTGGTTCCTTCGGTAACGTGTTCCGTTATAAAGGATTGTCCCTCAATGTATTCATCACTTATTCATTCGGCAATGTCGTACGTCTGGATCCGGTATTCTCCAATACCTACGATGACTTGGATTCCACTCCTAAAGAGTTCAACAATCGTTGGATAGTTCCGGGAGATGAAAAATACACGGACGTTCCTGTCATCGCCAGCAGACGGCAGAACCGAAATAACACGGATTTAAGCATTGCTTACAATTCCTACAACTATTCTACGGCTCGCATCGCCAGAGGCGACTTCATCCGCATGAAGGAAATTTCTATGGGCTATGATTTCCCGAAGTCCGTCGCAAATAAAATAGGCGTCGGCTCATTATCGCTGAAACTCCAAGGAACGAACCTTTTCCTGCTGTACGCTGATAAAAAGCTTAATGGCCAGGATCCTGAATTCGTAAACTCGGGCGGTGTCGCTGTCCCTGTTCCTAAGCAGTTCACGTTCACTTTGAAAATCGGCCTTTAATCTTTAAACTATATGAACACGAAAATATTAAAAATATTCACTATTGGCATGTCCGCCCTTTCATTGGCCGCTTGCAATGATTTCCTTGACGAGATGCCGGACAACAGGGCTACTCTGGACTCGGAAGACAAAATCTCCCACATGCTGGTGTCGGCATACATGACGAACCTCCCGACTCTGGTGATGGAGTACATGTCTGATAACGTGGACGATAATGGGTCGAATAATCCATATACGAACAGATTCTTTGACCAGGTGTACCGGTGGGAGGACATCACTGAGGGGAACAACGAATCTCCTGAGAGTTTTTACGATGCGGCCTATAAGGCTATCGCATCAGCCAATGCGGCATTGCAGGCTATCGAAGATTTGGGAGGCGCTACTACTCCGCAGCTGCAAGCCGCCAAAGGCGAAGCCTTGCTCTGCAGGGCATATAACCATTTCATGCTGGTGAACTACTTCTGCATGGCTTACAACAGCGAAACTAGTACTTCCGACCTAGGGATGCCATATTCCACTTCTCCGGAAACGGAGCTTAGGCCGGAGTATGAGAGGGGCACTGTTGCCGAAGACTATGCGAGAATGGAAGCCGACATCGTTGAGGGGCTGCCGCTTATCAATGACCAGTACTACTCCGTTCCTAAATACCACTTCAATCAGAAGGCCGCCTATGCTTTCGCCAGCAGATTCTATCTCTACTACGAGAAATGGGACAAATGCATTGAGTATGCTGATAAATGCCTTGGGGACAATCCTGCCTCCCAGCTGAGGGATTACTCTGCGCTGGCTTCCATGACGCAAGATTACGATGCGGTCGGCAATGCATATATTGATGCTCAAACGAATTGCAACCTGCTTCTCCTGACCGGCTATTCTGTGCTTGGGGTAGCCTTCGGTCCATATTTCAATTATGGAAAATATTCCCATGGCAGTTACATAGCAAGTAATGAAGATAGCTATGCGACGAACGTCTGGGGTTCTCCTTTGCTAGAGAAGTATCAAGTGAAAAGATATGGGGGCACAAACCTGAACAAATACATATATTGGAGATGTCCTTCTAAATTTGAGTATACTGACCCGGTTGCCGGAATAGGTTTCAATAGGACGGTGGCACCTGTGCTGACTGCTGATGAAGCCCTTCTCAACAGGGCTGAGGCAAAGGCTGTATTGAAGCAGTACGATGCCAGCGTTGCGGACCTGAACATTTGGATGAAGAATTTCACTAATGTCACCACAGATCTCACGCTAGAGTCGATTAAGACTTTCTATAACGGCATTGATTATTGCTACAGCGATGCTGACGGCTTGAATTCTACTCAGAAAAAGCACATCAATCCTCATTTCGCTATAGATGCAGAGGGTTCCGATCAGGAGAGCCTTCTCCAGTGCGTGCTTGGCTTTAAGCGCCTGGAAACTTTGCAATGCGGCCTGAGGTGGTTCGATCTCAAACGTTACCGCATCGTTTATCCGCGCCGCCTCCTTGCTTCGAACGGAACGCCACAGGAAAAGACCGACGAGCTTAAGACAGATGATCCTCGTCGCGCCATTCAGCTTCCTAAGAAGGTGATAGATGCCGGACTTGAGAAGAACCCTCGTTAATGTTCATATCTTTTAAAAACGGAAGAAATGAAAAATAAATTAATAAACATATTACTTGCGTCTGCCTCCCTGCTTTTCGCTGTTTCTTGCTCTGAGGCTTACCTTGATGACGACAGCGTCATCGTAGTGACGCAGACAGAAGAGAATCAATTCGACAAATGGCTGAAGGTCAATTTCGTGAATCCTTATAACATTGAGTGGATGTACCGCTATGTCGATTTCGAGACTGACATGAACTATTATCAGGTGCCTGCTGATTATGAGCAGGCGATAAAACTGGCTCATATCGTTAAATATGCGTGCATAGAGGCTTACGATGAGGTGGCTGGGATTGATTTCACTCGTCAGTATTTCCCGAAATTGTTCACTTTGTCAGGTGAGTGGCTTTACAGGAACAACGGAACGATAGTTCTTGGCACGGCCGAGGGCGGAAAAAAGATATTCCTTGCCGGCGTTAACCATTTGAATCAGAACATGGCTTCCAGAGCTGCCCTGAACACGTATTACCTTAAGACCATTCATCACGAGTTTACTCACATCCTAAATCAGACCAAGGATTATTCTGCTGATTTCCAGCTTATCACAGGCTCTGATTACGTGTCTGACAGCTGGAATGAGTCACCGTTCAACGGGTCAAGCTACTATCTCACTCATGGCTTCGTTTCTGCATATGCGCAGAATTCCCATGGAGAGGACTTCGCCGAGTGCCTGTCTGTCTATCTTACCACTTCTCCAGAAGACTGGGCGAAGATGATCGCCGATGCCGGAACGACCGGCGCAGCGCTAATCGCCAAGAAGATGGAGTTGGTAAGGCTCTACTTGTCTGATTCATGGGGAGTTGACATTGACGAGCTCCGGTCGGCAATCCAGAATCGTGAAAATGATATTATTAAAGGAGCAGTTGACTTGACTGATATTTCTACTGATTAATTTTCTTGACGATATGAAAACTCACAAATATTTTTTAATCGGGGTGATGGCAATTTCCTCGCTGGCCTTATCCTCATGTCTCAAGGATCAGGAGGATGTTTTCGACGGGAATGCTTCGGAAAGGATGCAGACCTATCTGAGCGATGCTCAGAAGACTCTGATGAGTTCTGAGAACGGATGGGCGCTTGACTATTATCCTGACAGGAATCAAAGTTACGGAGGATTCGCTTACGCAATCAAGTTCACAGGTTCTTCTGCAACCGTTTCTTCTGCCTTGCTTCCTGGGGTGTCAGAAACCAGCTTGTACAAGATGACTACGGACAATGGCCCGATGCTATCTTTCGACAGCTATAACACGTTGATGCACTTTTTCGCCACTCCTAGCGGTGACAATTACGAAGCTTACGATGGAGATTTCGAGTTCGTGATAGACAGCGTGGCCTCTGACTTGGTCAAGATACATGGCAAGCGTAGCGGCAACACGATGTATTTCCGGAAATTAGCAAAGTCTCCAGAGAAGTTTATCGCTGATGCGGATTCAGTAGCCGGGGAATTGTTCGTCCTCGGTGGGGAGGGCACCATAGGCGGCTCTGCTTTGTCTGTGTCAATGGACTACGATTATCAGCTTGCCACATTTACTAGCGGGACAGAGACGGTAGAAGTACCTTTCACGATCATTGATAACGGACTCCGATTCTATAATCCCGTGACGATTGCCGGCAAGACTTTCTGGGAATTGCCATACGACTCGTCCAACTTCCTTTTCTCCGGCACTTGCACTGACGGGACGGCGATTTCACTTACGGCTCAGTTCCCTGACAAATATGTGAAATTCGCCGAATATGAGGGCGATTACTGGCTGCACTACAACCGTACCTCAACCATCAAGGATTCTTGCATGGTGTCTCTGACCCCTGGCACCAAGAACAAGACCTACATAATGTCAGGTCTCAATGATAATTACACCGTGACCTTGAACTTCCAGAAGTCGACAGGAAAGCTTGAGTGGAATTCTCAGAAGATCGGTGAATATGGTGGCAATAATATCTGGATATGCGCTTGGGCATATGGAACTACGCCGAACGGATCATTGACGTGGGATACGGAAGCAGGCATGGAAACCACTTGGAACGGCGATAAAGATAATCCTGTGTACAAATTCGGCCCTAATTCGTTTTCTGATTTTCAGATTACATCTTTCATAATGTGGAAGGTGACCCCTTCCGGGTCAAACGGAGGCTCATTCACCGGCGTTAATTCTTGGAGGATAAATAACAATACATACAGGATTTACCTTTTGGATAATCTTACAAAAATCAATTGACAAGCATGAAAAAGATACCTATAATATTTTCAGCCCTTCTTACGGTTTTCATGGTCTCTTCCTGCAAGGACGATGAGATTAATCCATATTCCTTGGGCAAGACCATATCCGTCGTCAGCCAGAGCGTTATCTTCGATGCTCCTGCCGCGACTGGCACTGTGGTCGTGGCATCAGATGGGGGTAGCATAACTGCATCTGCTGATGCGCCTTGGGCAACGGTTTCCGTCAGTGGGAACACGGTGAATGTATCTGTCACCGAGAATGATAACATTAATGGCCGCTCGTCGCTGCTTACGATTAAGAATGGGTCAGACAGCGTCAATGTCACCATTCAGCAACGTGGGTTCGTGTTTCGTCTGGATGCTGGTTCCATCACCGCCGATGATGATGCGCAAGAGAAATCTTTTGGGCTCATCCATAATACCGATGTCTCGATTAAGACTTCTGTTGATTGGCTTACGGCTGCCATCGATGGCGATTCTTTTAAAGTTACTCTAACTGCAAATGATACAAAACATCTTCGTTCCGGCTACGTGTACTACACTGCGGGGACTTATACGGATTCGATTCGCGTTGTTCAGTATGACTTTGAGAAGGACCTGGCAGGCGATTGCATTCTGTTAGGAACGAACACAAGCAATGGCGAGCAGGTCGTTTTGGGAGCGACATTCTCGTATGATAAGGCAACTTCCAAATATGTCTTGGACCTGCCTGACTTCACAGACTGGAAGTTGCATCTGGGATTCAACGCCAGTGTCCCTTCTGCTTCAATTTATGCAGCCGATCAGATTGGTGAATATAGCGGGGGCTATGTTTTCTCCACTCTTTGGGATTTGGATCAGGGTTACCTGAGCTGGTCCTCTTCTGTCAGCATTAGTGGCGACTTCCAATACGACGAGGCTCAAAAGGTGACCTATATTTATTTCGAGGATAATGGCTCTTGGTCTGGTTATAACGTCGGAGCCCTTCGTTTCGAACTGTTCTCGTCGACTACGTTGTCGGGTGCTGCAAGGAAAGGCTTGCTGTTAGGCCTTGCAGAGCCGATGCTACTCCGTTTCAATCCAGAGTAGTAAGGTGCAGCTTTTCCATCGGCTGCATGGCAAACTGAGATACATCAGCAGTACTGCATCAGTCGCTTTATAACGAATGCCGGGGCGCATACATACGTCCCGGCATTTATTTGTCATCCTAACCCTGTTGTCATTTCTGGAAAAACGGCAATTTAATAGAAGGGTTTTGCAAGTTCATTTTTTTTTTAATATCTTTGAAATCTCAAATCTGGAGAGTTGGCCGAGTGGTTGATGGCGGCAGTCTTGAAAACTGTTGACCTTAACGGGTTCGGGGGTTCGAATCCCTCACTCTCCGCAAGATTTTTATAATCAAAGGGCTAGCATCGCAGAGGTGGTGCTGGCTTTTTTTAGTCTTTCGCCGTTAAGAAGCCTGCTCGGATCCAGTCGTCCTTCGCTGAACGGCAAAATGCACCCAAGGTATCTTAACCTCTTGCAAGACGCTTAAAGATAGCGTAACTTTACAAATTCAAAACAAGTAATACATGCGGCAATGAAAATAGATAAGAATTTCCTTCGCAACAATGACCTCGGTCTGTTGCTTCTTCGTTTGACGATAGGTGGGCTCATGTTGTTCCACGGCATCCATAAACTCGTGAGTGGCGTAGGCTTCATCAGCGGCATGCTCGAAGGTATGGGGCTTCCGGGTTTCATAGCTTATTTCTCTTTGGCAGCCGAACTCTTGTGCTCGCTGATGATTATCGCAGGAGCTTGGACTCGTGCAGCTGCCATAGTATTTGCAGGCAATATGGCGGTGGCAATCTTGATGGCTCACTCTGGACAGATTTTCTCTGTCGATCCCATGACCGGTGGTTGGGCAATCGAACTCCCAATGCTGTATCTCCTCGGTGCCGTAGTGCTCATTTTTACAGGCGCTGGTAAGTATGCGGTCACGAAAGGTGGCATCTTGGACTAGGCAAAAGGAACGTCCTTATCCGATTCTGAAGGGCGTTCGAACTGCCTGCAAGATATTCATAAAAAAAGAAAGAGGTTGTGCTCTAGGTACAGCCTCTTTCATTATATTAATATAGGAATATGTTTTATTCCTCTGCTGGCTTAAAATCTTCTTTGCCGACTCCGCACAGAGGGCATACCCAATCTTCAGGAAGGTCCTCGAAAGCAGTTCCTGGAGCTATTCCGTTATCTGGATCACCTGCGGCCGGATCATAAACATAGCCGCAAACATTGCAAACGTACTTTTTCATAATGGTTCTTTTATTGATTTTTGCAAATATAACGAATATTTTGTCTATTCCAACAGCTAATTTTAAATATTCCATTTTGTAAAAATCGCCCGGATGAAGCGGCATGTTGTAAACCCTGCTTTACATTTTTTGTAAAGATTCTTTACAAGCCTTATGCTGGCCGATTATGCTAAAATAATTGAGCGATAGTAAATTAAGCATGATGGCATTGAGGTTGCTTTCCTCTGTGGCAAAAGATATTGAATATGATTAAAAAGAATCTGGAGAGTTTGATTCGCCGCTATCCTATGGCTGTGGTCCTGAATTTCACAGGGCTGGTGGCTGCGTTCGTGGCGTTCGCATTAATATTCCTGCAGGCCGATTATGAACTGTCGTTCGATAAGTGTCATCCGACGGCGGACCGGGTGTTCAGGGTCGATAAAAAAGGCGATGAATCGTTGTTCCGGAATATCCTTCCGAGGGGATTTGTCGATGACATCATCGGCTCCTCGGCCCATATCGAGGCGGGGTGTAGCTTCATGCCATTTATGGGGGAGACATACTTCTCAGTTCAGGAGAATGGAAAAGCTCCGGTGGGCTATAAGAAGACGTTGATATACGTTTCTGAAGGATTCATCGACGTGTTTGGCATTACGATGGTAGAGGGTAACAGTCGCTCGTTGGAAATGCCGGGTTCTGTCATTATCCCTAGATCGCTGGCGCAAGCGCTTTTTCCTGGCGAACCGGCTACCGGAAAGCTGCTGAAAATAGATGCGGCGAACCTGCTGGGCAGTACGAACGTTGAGGCTACGGTAACGGGAGTCTATGAAGACTTCCCGTCCAACACGCAGCTTGGCAATGACCTTTACATGTCCGTTGGCGACTTTCAGAAAGGTTCTTACGGTGGGGCGAATTTCATATGTTATCTGCTTCTGGACGACGCTGGCAATTCCCAATCGGTTGCAGACGAATTCAACGGCCACTTCGATTTTGCCTCCTATGAGAATTGGCTCACTCCCATCGAGCTGGTGCCTCTGACGAGCATATATTTCCGCAATGAAGGAAATGTCTATAAGAGCGGAAGCCGTTCGCAGTTGCTCCTGCTCATTGCGATTGCCATCTTGATTCTGGCTATCGGCCTGATTAATTTTACGAACTTTTACGTGGCGCTGACCCCGCTGCGCATCCGGAACATCAATCTGCAGAAGATTCTGGGATCATCAACGGCACGACTGCGTGCACTGGTCGTGGCGGAGGCCGTCTTCTGGTGCTTATGCGCCTTTGTCGTGGCTGCGCTCCTCCTGCTGCCGGCATCTGACGCGTTGGTAACGCGGGGCGTGCTTATGCAGGCGTTTTCTTTTGGTAAGCACTGGCATCTGCTGCTCTTTGTCGGAACAGTTGCGTTGGCCACTGGCGTGATTGCTGGCATCTGGCCAGCTATCTATTCCACGTCTGGTCAGCCAGCAATGATTCTGCGAGGTAACTTTGGTTTGTCCGAGTCAGGTAAAGGACTGCGGGCAATCCTGGTGGGCGTGCAGCTAGTCGTGTCCATAGCATTGATGATTTTTGTGCTGTTCGTGCAGCGGCAAAGCCGGTACATGCAGGAATATCCTTGCGGTTATGACAAGGACAATCTGGCCGTGGTGGATATTGGCGGAGAGAACAGCAAGACCAAAGCAGACTGGCTACGTGAACAACTTCGGACGATTCCGGAAGTGGAAGACGTGGCTTATTCGATGGAACTTATCGGAGGAGCGGATGCTTATTGTACTCAATCCACGGATTTTGGCGACGGGAGCGTGATGTATAGCTTGATATACTGTTCTTGGAATTTTCCTGAGGTAATGGGGCTTAAGCTCACGGAAGGCAGACTCTTCAGGGAAGGTGATAATGGCCCGGTGCTGCTGACGCAAGGAATGCGTGCGCATGGCGCTAAGCTTGAAGCATATGAGGAGCTGGGGGAAGTATCTCCGGTCGTGGGGTTCGTGGAAGATGTGAATATCACATCGTTGCGAAAGGCGGATTCCCCGGTGGGATTCTTAGCCATCGACCCGAAGAAGAACTTGACGTTACCGTATGCATATATCCGGCTCTCGGAGGGCGCTGACCGCTTTGCTACAGTGGATAAGATCCAGTCCGTCTTGAAGGAGATGGACTCGGCGATGCCGTTCGAGGTGAAATTCTACGATTCCATCGGCAAGAATCTGTATAGCGGTGAGGAGCAGCTGCGGTTGTCTGTATGGCTGTTCTCGCTTCTGGCGGTGCTGCTATCGCTGGTGGGCATCTGGGGTCAGGTTCTGATGGATGTGCAGTATAAGAGGATGGAGATTTCGGTAAAGCGAGCGTTTGGGGCAGAGGTGAACCAGATTACTGGGGAGGGCCTGAGAATTTATCTTCGTATGCTTGCCGTCTGCTATGTGATTGCCGCTCCGGTGGGATGGCTGATTGTGCGCCACTATCTGCAGCAGTTCTCGCACAGGGTGGGATTCCTGCCGTCTGTGTTCGTGATAGCTCTGGTTGTGGTTGGACTGCTTTGCTCAGCCGTAGTGTTGTACCACTATCTCAAGATGGCCTGGACCAATCCAGCCGAGGCGCTGAAGAAAGAATAGGCAACCTCCCCCACGCATCGCAGGACAAAACGCTCCAGTGTCGTCCTGTACATGCGCAAGATGAATTATCTGAGTGATCGCTTATTAATCGCCATCCTATTCAAACGCCCCTCGCACAGTTAGGTACCCCTCGTTCATCATGGGACAAAAGCATCCAGACTGATATTCGCTCATTGGTTGCAGTATTACAAAATAACTGACCCATCATCCTGACGAAAGTCTGGATCAATATAATCGAAGACCTGGATCCTGAAACAAGTTCAGGATGACTTGGTGGGTCGTACAGGATGACGGGATCCTTGGACAAAGATCCTGAATCAAGTTCAGGATGACTAGGTGGGTCGTACGGGATGACGTGGTTGGTCGGTACAGGATTACGGGGCTGGTCATTTATATAGAGCTTTGGTTGTACAGGATCAACGTAGTGTAATTTCGCAAAGTGCTGTCGGAACATGTCCTCCCGGGGGCTCTGCAAAGGGGTGCTGGTCGACAACGTGGCCCTTGGGAGGCCTCGATGTCGAGACATGCCCTTCCCTACGCACTTCTGTGCGGTCTGCCTCGACAGCGTTTTGCGAGACGCTTCTTCCAGAGGGTTTGAATATTCGTATGCGATTCTTTTTTCGCATCATCGACAAGGTTTTGTTAAACTTTGAAGAGAGAATTTCGATTATTCACAATCATAGGCAACGGTGATATTAATTATAAAATAGTTCGGCGAGAGACAGAGTTTGTCGGCGAAGTAAATCGTAGGCAACATTGACATTCATTATAAGCGCTGAGGAGACTGTTCCCATTGCCAACCCACGTTCTGGAAACCGGGTGGGCGACAAGGCTCTTCATTACAAGCCAGCCGGTGGCACTATGCCGTTGCCGATAAATGTAATTCTCTCGTACTTCTGGGCG
>ONBM01000049.1 GCA_900316045.1 uncultured Bacteroidales bacterium
AGCTAACTGCCAGAAATAAGACTGGCGTTACTCCCTAGCAGGACAGCTGCCAAGGCACACAGCCTAGGCAGCTGTTTAATTTTTCAGGCCCCCAGAACAACGCCCGCATGACAAAAAGGACCCGCCAGAAAAGCGAGTCCTTATTCATCAAAGCGAATATGAATGTCCGCTAAAAGTTCTGAGGAACGTCGGTGGCTTTGAGCGTGCCTCCATGATGAAGCGCCGCTTGAGACCAGAACAGACCATACTGAGTGCGATACTGATACTTGCTGCCACTGAACCTGAAGTCCTCCGGCATTCTCGCCTCATTAGTCTGAAGTTCGTTCTCAGGATAAGGCATCCTCTGGATAATATTCCCTTTCTCAACCTGCGCCCCTGAATTGTACATAGGCAGCTCGACAGTTCCGTCATATACTCCAGGATAGCCAGTACGACGTATTTCAGACCATGCCTCAACTGAGTTAGGGAACAGTGCGATCCACTTCTGAATGGCTATGCTGCGCAGCTTTTCCTCGTTACTGCTTCCAAATGCAGGAAGAGCTTTGACATATTCATTGTAAGCGCCGCTTGAAATAGTCGTGCTTCCGCCAGAACGCGTGATGAAAGATGCAATTTCATCCATAGAGGCTCTGATGCCTTGCTTCCAGACAGACTCTGCGTCACCAGTGTCCCACCCTCTCAGGATAGCCTCAGCCTTAAGGAAGAGGGTTTCCGAATATGTCGCATAGCACCAAGAGAGGTTCTGGTTGGCTGAATTATGGAAGTCGAAGAAAAAGAATCCTTCTTTCGTGCTGCAGTTCAAGCGAGCGTAAGAGCTGGAGTTTCCAGAATTATTGCCCCCATGAGCTTTAGTGACGGCGGCATCTGTTCCATTCTCAATCGTGCCATTAGGATAGCCATCCCACTGATTTCCGGTCGTTGATTTAAGATCGCCGGCCTCGAACCAAATTGCACGGCGAGGGTCTGCGACGCCTGTCGCATATCCTTTATTCGTGCCATTCAACACGCTCATGAAGCAATCCTCCGGGATGGTATTGGCCCAATCGTAGTATGTCCTGTCATAGTAGTCACCCCACACAGAAGAGTCGCAGGAAATCCTTGCATAGTCAGACGCACTGCTCATCGCAAGATCCTTGGCTCCCTGATAATATGTCTTTGCCGTTTCTGCCATGCTTGTGCCTGACACTCGCATTGACAGCCTCATGATGAGGGTATTCGCCAGCTTGCGCCATTTGGCGAAATCATTTGAATACACCATGTCGTAATTGTCTATTCCGAGCTGCCCGTCAGTGTTTGAAAGCGCATCGGAATCGGCCTTCAGCCTGGCGAGAAGATCAGCGTAGATTTCTTCCTGCGAATTGTAAGGAATCGTATTGCCCATTCCGGCATAATTGCCTTCAGCATCTTTGTACGGAGCATCGCCATTGCGATCCACGATGCGAAGCCACATGATCACATTCCAGATGTCGTTCATCGCTGAAACAGCTTTCATGTCATCTTTCCCTTCGCACAGGGTCTTCACCTCAAGGAATTCCCTCTGGCGCGCTGTGTAGAAATCTCTCCAGAAAATATCGCCCCATCCAGCATTGTAAACATACTGGTTGGTGCCACCCAGTCCCATAGGGGAAAGATAGTGGGCATACATATCGTCAAAGAGGTTGAAATTACGCTGGTGGTCAGCAGAAGAACCATAATACATTGCTCTTCCAAGCAGAGGACCAGCCTGGAGCGAAGACTCTGTGATAGAGGTCTTGCTCTTATTCATCTCATCGAAATCGTCACCGCAGCTAGCGAAAACGAACAGAGACAAAAATAATGGTATGATGATTTTTTTCATATTGCGAACGTTTTAGAATCCGAGCGTGAGTGAGAAACCAAATGTACGTGATCCAGGATAAGGACACATATCAAATGCCGTGGCATAAATGGAAGTATCGGTCAGCGATCCATCTGGAGTAGTGCCTGGCGTATGCTTTACAAGATACAGCAGGTTGCTCCCGAACACCGAAAATCTTGCATTTTCAACTACGCCCTTCGTAATCCTATTCACGAAGTCAGGGTTGAATGAATAAGACAGCGATAGCTCTGAAAGCTTCAGATAGCCGGCGTTGTAAATGAACTCCTCATCAACGGCATTTGTCCAGTATTTCTGAGCCGAGATAGCCACAGTATTTGCGGTTCCGCTTTCAGTGACGCCTTCAACCACCATCTGATCACGATTCTCCGTGCGTTTAGCCGTACCATGGATGGCTGCGCTATATTCAGTCACTGAATACAGATCACCACCATTCTGGAAAGAGAACAGAGCATTTAATCCTAGATTCTTGTATGATGCGTTCAGGCTGAAAGAGCCCGTGAAATTAGGATTGATGTCTCCAATCTCCTGGCTAGCGTCGCGAAGAGGCAGGCCGTCTGAACCGATGATCTTGTTGCCATTGTCATCGCGGCGATACTTGTAACCGTAAATCTTTCCAAGGGACTCACCCTCGATAGCGTAAACATATATTCCTGAATATCCGGTCATGTGGCCAAGTTCGTACATCTTCAAATCCTCGGTAAGCTCGTTGACCTTGTTCCAGTTCTTGGAGAAGTTGACTGTCGTCCCGACGGTCCAATTCCTGTTACGGATAAAATCTGCGTTGAATGTAAGTTCCAGACCTCTATTGGTAATCTTACCAGCGTTGATCCACTTATTCTGCACGCCAGAAGCATAATTCATGGCAACTGACATGATCTGGTTCTTAGTTACGGTATTATAGTAAGTAAGGTCGAGTCCTAATCTGTTCTTGAAGAAATGCCATTCGGTACCAATCTCGTAAGAGTCGGACATTTCAGGTTTCAGGTTTGCATTAGCCATTGTCGTTGGTTGCTCGATGTATATGTATCCATTAGCGCCGGTGGTCGTGCTGTAGGTGCTCTCCAACTGATAAGGATCAGTGTCTTTACCTACCTTTGCCCAAGAGAAACGAACCTTGCCATAATCAATCACATCGTGATTGTAATTTATCCCGTAGGCATCAGCAGCAGATGTAAGCAACGCTGAAAGGCTGACGGAAGGATAGAAATATGACCTATTGTCTTTTGGGAGGGTTGAAGACCAGTCGTTACGAGCAGTCAGGTCAAGATAGAGCCAGTCTTTGTAGCCAATGTTAGCAAATCCATAGACCGAGTTCACTTGTTTCTCCGAAACATAGTTGCTAGCATGAATCGTCGTGCCTGCGGCGATGAACTGAGCGCCCTGAAGGGCAATTGAGCGACCTTCTGACCATAAATCATCGTAGTGGTACCGCATGATGTTTCCACCTGCGCTAGCTCCCAGATCAAAATCGCCATATTTGTGATTCCACGACAGAAGAGCCTCCGTGTTTTCTTCGATGCGGGTATATTTTCTTTCCTCAACTCCAGGATAATGTCCAGTGAAAACAGGATCCTGATATGGCCAGCTATAATTCACGGTGAATCCAGTCCAATCATATCCTTCCTTGACCCTCAGCTTAAGGTCTTTCGTGAACTGGAAGTTAAGTGCCGCCATTCCGAAGAACTTATTCTGCACGTCTTTGTTATTGAACTGGTCCTGCAGGAAGTAAACGTTCTGGTGTTCTGCATCTGGCCCGTAATAGTTGTCCTCAATGTATTCTCCAGGCCTAGAAGCGTCAAATTCGTTAGCCTTGAGCGATTCCATTGTAATGGAACGAGGAATCTTGTTGATATAATATGTAGCGCCATAGGCTCCGCGGGTCTGACGGTTGTTGCCGATCGTCTTGACGTAGTTAGCCTTGACATCAATGCCGAACCAGTCAGTAACCTTATTGCTGCTCACGAAATCGATGCTCGTCTTGTCCAGCCTGGTCGGCTTTATGATGGATTGAGTGTCGTCGTGGCCAATCGTGAGACGGAACGGATTGCCTTCATTTCCGCCCTGGATGGTAACGTTATTAGACTGCATGTTGCCGGTACGGTAATACTCCGTGAACGGGTTCTTCGTCCCCATGTAAGGCACCTGCACAGAGGAATCCCACCATGCAGGAACCATAGTGCTGGAATTCAGCCTGGCACCCCAAGAGTTCTCTGAAGTAGTGCCAACCTCGCCATTGTCACCCTGACCCCATGTATCTTGAAGATCAAGGTAATATGAAACTGGCGACCAAGTAAACTTACCTGAATATGTCACACCAATCTTGCCATCAGCGCGACCACCTTTCTTGGTAGTTATGAGTATGACGCCGTTACCTGCGCGAGAACCGTAAAGCGCAGCGGCAGTAGGGCCTTTCAGCACAGAAACGGACTCAACGTCCTCCGGGTTGATGTCGAATGCTCCGCTAGCGCGGTCAACGCCACCCCAAAGACCAGCCTGTCCATCGATGTCGTGTCCGCCAGTATCGTACGGAACGCCATCTATCACATACATAGGCTCGTTGTTGTCTGAGAGCGAAGAATTACCACGAAGGACAATTCTCGTGGATCCGCCAGCTCCAGTACCAGAATTATTAATCTGAAGACCAGCGACCTTGCCCTGCAGGGCATCTGTAAGGGTAGCGGTCCCAGAACGAGCAATCTGGTCTGCCTTTACATCCTGAACTGCATAACCGAGAGATTTCTTCTCGCGGGAAATACCAAGAGCAGTGACTACGACCTCATCCAAAAGTTCTTTGTCTTCGGTCAAAGTCACGTTTACAGAACCACCGTTCCAAACCACCTCAACATCTTTATATCCTATATTAGATATAAGAAGAGTTGCCCCTGTTGGAACCCCAGAAAGAGAGAATGTGCCATCTTCCTGAGTAACGGTTCCGTTAGTGGTGCCTTTTACTAGAATGCTGGCTCCCGGAATTGGACCAGCATTATCGACTATCGTACCCGTTACGGTGTTCTTTGATTGAGACACCTGAGCTGAAACTTCTGAAGCTTCAGCAAGGAATGCCGCGCCTGTCATAAACATCAGCGCCGACATTGCCACGACTGTTTTAAGCCAAGTTGACATTGTTAAAATACTTTAATTCACATCAGCTTCCGCCGACGGCCTTCTCCAAACCATTTCGAAAAAGGAATGCAAAATTAAAGTATTTTATTCTTAGCTTCAAATATTTTACTAATAAAAAGAAACTTTATCTCAAAATATAATTATCGAAATAAATTATAAAACGAATTATCTTTAATAATTCTTAATTATGCATTCATGCATTCACAAAGGCCATTTCAGCGTCTTCTGGGACTCAGGTGGAAAACCTGCGCAAAAGGGTCTTTCTTATATTGCCCAAGCATGGCAAAGATTTTCTGAGGCCTGAAGAGGAAGGCACGGAAGCGTCAGCGGTGGCTTCATAAGGCTCCGTTCACTGCGTTCGCTCCGACCCCTCCTATTGTTGTCATCTACGTCATCGCTCCGCAATAACTTGCTGACATCGGGTTCCTCCTCCTGCCCGTGTCCGTGGGTGGACGAATTGTCCCCAACAGGATACTTTTGAAACTATCAGCAGACGTGCGCAGAAAGGGCATCTCGAAAGTACCTTGCGATTTTTTGACAGCATACTCTTGGCCGCAAATGTAATATATTCATAATGAGCATATTGCGGCTAGCCTAGTGAGTACCTTGTAGATAATCCCGAAATATATAGTCTAAACTGGCTAGGGCGAGTGTAATCGAAACGGATTCTGGCGAGATGGCGTTGCGATGGACATCGGCGATTTCAGTTCTCATCTGGCGCAGTCCCTCAATTGCAAACAATTCGTAGTTGAAATTGGACAAGACTCCGAAACGACCGCAATTCGTAAAATGACGTTCCAACATACGCTTGAATTCCATGAAAGCCGCGACACATTTGTCTTTTGACAGACCAAGTCCAATATTTTGTGTTTAAGAATATAATCGTGAGTACGTGAGTGCCTTTGGATGAACGCCCCCAAGTGCGTCACGGATCCTGGAAGAAACAGAGCAGTTCGTCCACACCGGATCATGCGCTTCGGGCCTTGCGGTGCGTAAAAGTGCCGATTCGCACACAGGGCCGTAATTTCTTGAAAGGGTGACGGGACAAATGTGGGCATGCAAACTCCTATGATGTCATGTGGGGAGCCTTGCCCGAATTTACAACGACACCCAGATGCCCTTGTTCACCACTGTTCAAAGGGGGTGAGCAAAACATCTTCGTAAATAATTGATTATCAATAGGGGCGTTGCTCACCCATATTGAAAACCAGGCAGGGTGAGCAATTGGTACGAACGGGCATATTGATTATCAGACACATAAGAAGCACTCCTTGCCCACCCCCTCTGTCAGGCACACCCCCGACACGGTAGGCACTCCCCGACATAATCGTTTGCGCATCGCATTGCCGCACTTTCTTTCTGGAAAATACAGATGTGCGGAATGACGTTCATGAACACATGCTATCACCATGAGCGTTTTTGGGACGAATTATTTATAGATTTATCAACTCAAGTTTCGCTAATGCGAAACACCTCTTTAGGAAGGCCTTCGACCCGACAAAGTCCCACCCCCGAGGGGAGGGATTTAGGAAGGGGGTAACGTAGATATAAAAAGAAAGTGCGTTGGCAAAGGTTTGCAAGTCTTTTCAATGAACTTTAAATCAAATATTCAAGACTTGCGAAACTTGAGTTTATTAAAAATATAAGCAAAGCCCATCGATGCCGGACATCCGGAATGCCTAGCTAAAGTTTTATTGCCAATATGGATTTTCAGCACATCGGCACATTATGAGAAACAACCCCCATGGGGAGTTCACCCAGCGTCATCAGTAAGCATTGTCCCGGTGCAAGGCCGATTACAGGAAACTACAGATTAGCGCAATGATGGCAAGGCCGCCTTGTTTCAAGATTATTTGAGGGTTGCTTGTGAAAGAACCATATGCGGCAACCAAGACAATGTATCCAAGCAGAAGCCTCATCCACAACATGTCGCCAAGCACAACTGCTACGATCAGCAGCACGGCTAAGAGACCGTTATACACGCCTTGGTTTTTGAGCAACGTAGCTATATTATTATCGTTCAGCTTCTCTGTCTTGATTCCAAAAGTCTTTGAAGTTCCAGCAGACGAAGTAGCCACAGTTTCAAGGAACATGATGTAAATATGCTCCAGGGCTGCCAAAACAGCGAAAATGATAGTAGCCAAGTTCATAATGAATATTTTGAGGCAAGAATAGGCAGGTCAGACGGCGACAGGGGCTTTGATGGCAGGCCACGGGTCATAGCCTTCCAGCTTGAAATCGTCTATTCTAAAATCAAAGACAGATTTCACTTCCGGGTTCAGGATCATTCGTGGAAGCGGACGAGGGGTTCGGGTGAGTTGCTCGCGCACTTGGTCGAAATGATTCAGGTATATGTGAGTGTCGCCTGTCGTGTGGATGAAGTCACCCAGTCCCAGGCCGCATTCCTGCGCAATCATCATCGTCAGCAGGGCATAAGAGGCTATATTGAATGGCACTCCTAGGAAGGTATCTGCGCTGCGCTGGTAGAGCTGGCAGCTTAGATGGCCTTCGGCGACGTAAAACTGAAACAGGCAGTGGCATGGCGGAAGCGCCATTTCGTCCACTTCTCCAGGGTTCCATGCCGTGACGATCATTCTGCGAGAGTCCGGATTATGCTTTATGGTCTCTATGACATTCTTCAGCTGGTCGATTTTCCGTCCGTCCGGAGCGGGCCACGACCGCCACTGATGGCCGTAGACTGGCCCTAAGTCGCCGTTTTCATCAGCCCATTCGTCCCAAATGTGAACGTTGTTGTCCAGCAGGTACTTGATGTTAGTGTCCCCGGCAATGAACCATAGGAGTTCGTGTATTATGCCTCGGATGAACACTTTCTTGGTTGTCAGGAGCGGAAAGCCGTCGTTGAGGTTGAATCTCATCTGATGACCGAATATGCTTTTGGTGCCTACTCCGGTGCGGTCATGCTTCACGACGCCGTCGTCCATTATATGGCGCAATAAATCCAGATATTGTCGCATGGTCAATTATTTCATTACTCCGAACTGCCAGATAATGGCCTCCTGGAAGGTTTCTCCCGGACGAATAACGGTCGTAGGGTATTCAGGTTCGTTAGGTGAATCAGGGCAGTGCTGGCACTCCATGGCCACGCCCTCGTAATCGTTGTAACTTCTGCCACACTTGCCCATCGGGCTCCCTGCAAGATAATTCCCACCATAAATCTGAATGCCTGGCTGAGTCGTAAGGATCTCAACCTGACGACCACTCAGCGAAGAACGAAGCACAGCGGCAGTCTGTAGCTGGCCCTGCTCCCAGCCATCTATGAGATAACAGTGATCGTAACCCTTACCTATTTTGAGCGCAGGAAAATCCTCCTTCATTTCTTTCCCTATCTTCTTGAATTTCAAGAAATCCATCGGCGTGCCAGCAACCGGTTCTGGTTCCCCGAGAGGAATCAGCGACTCATCCGTCGGCAGATAAACCGAGGCGTTCAGCTGAAGCTCATGATCCAGGATATTCCCATTGCCTTCGCCGTTCAGATTGAAGTAAGCATGATTCGTGATGTTCAGGACAGTAGCCTTATCCGTCTGTGCAGTGAAAGAGAGCTTCAAGGCATTTTCATCGCTCCATTCATAATGAGCCACTACCTTCAGATTGCCAGGATAGCCAGCCTCTCCGTCAGCAGAGAAATACATGAACTCCACTGCGTCACCTTCGATGCGGCTGTCCCAGACCTGATTCTGGAAGCCGTCCGGTCCACCATGCAGATGGTTAGGCCCGTTGTTGATTGGCAATGTATATTCAACGCCATCCAGAGTGAAATGTCCTTTGGCGATTCGGTTGGCGTATCTTCCCGGGCATTTTCCAGCGCATGGGCCATCCCCGAAATAGTCCTCCGGCTTCTTGTAGCCGAGCACGACATCGGCAAGCTTGCCTTCCTTGTCCGGGACGCAGATAGAAACTATTCCAGCTCCCACGCTGGAAAGGCGCACGAAAGCACCGCTGTCGTTGCGCAGGGTGTAAAGATAAATCTCTTTTCCACAGGAGCTCTTGCCCCAAAGTTCTTTCTCTATGGTCATACTCTATGTCAGTTTATTTTCCTAAGATACTCAAAAACCCTGTCTTCCGGAGCATCTTTCAAGAGAACTTTTTTGTCCTTGTCCAGAAGGTACAGAGACGGGATTGCCCTAACATTATAAATGACATCCGTGCGAATCTTGTAGTCCTGGTCGTAGCCGTTATGCCACGAAGATGGGTAGGAAGATGCGTATCCCCTCCATTTATCCAGTTCAAGGTCGATGTAAATATTCACTACAGCCAACCTCCCGGAAGCCACAAGGCCGGAAATAAGCTCGTCTTGCTTCAGGACGCTGATGATACTCGCGCAAGCTTCGCAGCCAGGGTTTGAGAAAAACAGCAGAGTGTGCTCCGCTTTGATGCCGTAAAGGCTGTGCTTGCGTCCATTCATATCAGTGAAAGAAAAATCTGCCGCCGGAGTGCCTGTCATATTCATGGAACACATTCGTTCGATGTAAGAATACGATGCCTGCACCTCTTCCGGCAGCCTGCCGGAAGACAGCATTCTCTGCACGAATGGAAGGAATAGATCCTCGTTGCGATAAGGCGAGTTAGGGTCGTACAGGCACTTCTCGACGCGATCGGCAATATATTCAAGCATCCCGCAGGAAGTGTCCCTCTTCTGGAAATTCTCCGCCCTATTGAAGATGTTCACGACACATTCCTTTGCCTTATCCATAGGCAGCCGATATTCAATCAATCCAATATATTGCTGCACCATTTCGCCCACTTCGCCGATGCGGACGCCATTGATCATGGTGCTGTCCGAAGGATAAATCTTTGAAGTGTCGGTGAAGGCATCCCAGTAATGCAACAATGCATATTCAGTTTGCTCCTGAGGGTCTTGAATCATGACTGGAACACTCGTCTCGATAGGGAACTGCCGCGGCTCGAAAGGTGCCGCCTTGGGAGCCTTCATGCCCCTGCCGCACCCGGAAAGGAGAATGCAGAATATTAATAATGAATATATTATATTCCTAAACATGCTTAATCTCTTTGCAGCTGGCACTGGGAGATATTCACTATGAAATCACCTATTTTCTCTAACTCAGCAACGATATCCATGAAGAACACCCCCGTCTGGTAGTTGTAGCCTTTCTGTTCCACCTTCGTGAAATGCTCCTCTCGCAGAGTGTTCCTATATTCATTAATATTCGTTTCTGCATCTTCGGCATTGGTTTCGTCTTTCAGCAAGCCCACCACCTTCAGGTTGTCGATCATCACTTTGAAAGCCGCATCCAGCAGATCCAGCATCTTGTCAAGCTTCTTCAGCATTTCATCATCGAAATGCTTCCCATGATCCAAGGTACGCTTCATCATTCTGCCGATTGCCTCGCCAGAGTCACCGATGCTCTCCATTTCGCCAATGATTCTGTACATCACCTTCACTCTCGTCGCCGC
Organism: uncultured Bacteroidales bacterium; assembly: GCA_900316045.1. Classification (GTDB taxonomy): domain Bacteria; phylum Bacteroidota; class Bacteroidia; order Bacteroidales; family UBA932; genus Cryptobacteroides. Next base: position 10,415 of record ONBM01000049.1, read on the forward strand.
CTCGGCGCTAATCTCACCTTTCGTCACCTCATTCAGGTATGTCGCTATCTCATATTCAATTTTATCGGTAATTCCTTCATATTTAATGAGTTTCTCCCTAGGTTCCTGTAATTCGTCGTTGTTTTTCGCCTTCACCGCATCCCTAATGAAACCAGTTTCCCTGGAGCAGATTTCACCAAAATGGATTATTTCTTGCCTAGCCTCGTCGATTGAGAGCTCTGCGGTTGAAAGAGGGCCTCCCTGAATATATTTCAGGCGGTAGACTTCCTCCTCGGTCTTCTGAGGGATTACCCAAGAAACGATTTTCTCTATCTGTGGTATGAACCATACCAATATACAGGTATTCAGCACATTAAATATGGTGTGCATCGTCGTGACGCTGTACAGAAGGGAAGAACGCATGCTTTCGCCAAGCTCTTCGCCGCCAGTGTTGAAATCGACCGTGTTCGGGTTCGGAAAACCGAAGGCCGATACGATAGAGCCCACCATGTTCAGAAACCACGGGAACACCGAAAGCACCCAGATCACCCCGAAGACATTGAAGAACGTGTGCGCAAGGGCCGCCCGTTTCGAGGTCGTGTTCCCAATCGAAGCTGCCACGTTCGCCGCTATGGTAGTTCCGATATTTTCTCCGAGAATCATTGCCGCAGCCATCTTGAACGGGATGATTCCCTGGGTGATGAGCAACATGATTATTGCCATCGTCGCAGCAGAAGACTGGAAGCAGACGGTAAGCAAGGTTCCAATTAACAAGAATATCAGAACCGATACGTTGAAATTGCCAAGATGAATGTTCGTCCATGACTGCAGGAACGTAAACGATTCCGGATTCAGCAGGACGGAAGCGGTCGAACGCAATTTCGCGAAACCCACGAAGAAAAGTGCGAAGCCTATTAATATCCGGCCTATCTCCCTTGTCCTGCTGCCTTTCGTCTGTGTCAGCAGGAAGCCGAAGGCTATGAGTGGCAGAGAGATGGTGGAAATGTCGTAGGAGAATCCGAAGATGGCCATTATCCACGAGGTCACCGTGGTGCCGATGTTCGCCCCCATGATTACGCCGATGGCCTGTGCCAGCGTCAGCAGTCCTGCGTTCACGAAGCTCACGACCATGATCGTCGTAGCCGTGGATGACTGTATGAGAGCCGTTACGCCTATTCCGGTCAGAATGCCTTTAATCCTTGAGGAAGTCACCGAGGACATGAACGCCCTCATCCCTTCTCCCGCTACTTTTTGAAGGCCGCCGCTAAGCATGTTCAGGCCAAAGAGGAACAATGCCACGGAGCCAAGCAGAGTTAATATCAGTACTAGAGTCTGCATCTATGTATATCAGCCAAATCGAAGGCAAATTTACGAAAAATACCTTAACTTAGGGGTGTTTATAAAGCGCTAAATGAGAAAATTAACAATATCGCTGCTGGCTATGCTCTTTTGCATGAATGCATCTGCCCAATTCACTTCTTACGGAAACGATCCTTTCTCCGTGAAATGGAGGCAGGTCAGCACGCAGAATTTCAAGCTCATCTATCCTGCAGGAATGGATTCACTAGCCTTTTCTTATGGCCGTGCATTGGAGGCTTACAGGCCGTGGAATGCTCTTTCCAGCGGATTTCTAATAGGAGAGAACTACGCTTCGAAAATGCCTGTGGTGCTCCACGGCTTTTCCACCATCAATAATGGAGCCGTCGTCTGGTCTCCAAAGCGCATGATGCTCTTCCCCGTTCCGGATGCCTACGATCCGACGGCAATGCCTTCTGTACAGATGTTGGCTATTCACGAGGGCCGCCACGCAGCCCAGATGCAATTCGGAAAGCAAGGCTTCCTGAAAGTCGGGCACTGGCTGACTGGAGAGATGTTCGCCGGAGCCATGGCTGGGTTATTCCCCGGCCAGACGCTACTGGAGGGGGATGCCGTTACGGCTGAAACCGCCCTGACCCACTCAGGAAGGGGGCGACAGGCCGCTTTCATGAATTACATGATGCCAGCATTCGACTGCGGCGACTGGCGAGACTATTGGCAATGGACTTATGGAGGGCAAAGAGAGTATGCTCCAGACTACTATAGGGCTGGATATATGCTGGTTTCTGGCATGAGGGCCTTCTACGGAGATGCAGCTTTCACAAAGGAATATTTCGACAGGGCTAAGCATCTTCAATTCTTTAGCCTGCAGAAGACCGTGCGTTCTGGCTCCGGAATGCGCTTCAAGGATGCTTTTAAGAATATAGAGAATGAATATGCCACCTTGTGGTCTTCCGAGGCTGCCGCACGAGGGCCTTTCGACCCGATGCATCAGATAACGCCGAAGCCACGTCTGCACACCGACTACGAAAAAGGCACTGCCGTCGATGGTTTAGGAATATTTTGCATCGCAGAAGGGCTTGACAAGACTCCTACCCTAACCTTGGTGCGGCCAGACGGCACCAGGGAGTTCATCAGGCCTTTCGCCAGTCACACGAGCAACCTTTTCTACGACCCTGCCCTTAAACGAGTCTATTGGACCGAGACAATATATTCACACAGATGGTCGCTAAAGTCAGATTCCAGAATTCGGTATTTCGAAGTGTCCAATCCTAGGCAGTTCAAGACGCTGGTCAAAGGCGGCAGATTCTTCAATTGCGCATTCTCCGACGACGGCAGCAAGGTCCTTTCAACTGAATATCTCGACGATTGTTCTAGCAGAATCTGCATTTTTAGTGCCTCCGACGGCACTCTGCTGCATCATTATGACGCTCCTGACGGCCTGCAGGTCACGGAGGCTATGTTCTTGGGTAATAAAATATTCATTCTTGGCCTTTCGGAAAATGGGTTTGGGATTTATGAAGCATCCTCAGTTTCTGAATTCACCTGCCGTCTAGGCCCTCAGCCGGTTTCAATGTGTGCCATTTCCGAATATGACGGAAAGATTTCTTTCGAAAGCGACCGGAGCGGAGTTTCGGAATTTTATGTCTGGAATCCAGATGACGGCGAGCTTACGCAAATGACTTCTTCTCGCTACGGAGTCAATGATGTTTCTGCTATGGGCGATTCGCTCTATTTCGACTCAGTCGCCTCATCCGATGAGCCAGGCACCTACAGGCAAGGCTCAATGATATATTCGACAGCCATATCGGACCTCCATGCACGCATTGTGTCATTCAGTGACATCCACGCATGGAAAGTCGCAGACAAGCTCTCCGCCCAGGAAAAAGCCCTCGCAGCCAGCGAACCTAGATTCCGGGTCAAGCCCATCCTCCGTCAGGACATTTCCTTTTCCACCCCGAAACGATACTCGAAAATCCGCCTTCCACATATTCATTCCTGGATCCCTGTTTACTTCAACTATAACAGCACCAGCGACCTAAGCGGCGACGACTATTACGAGACAGCCTCCCTCGGGGCAACAGTTCTCTTCCAGAACCTCCTTGGCACGGGCTGGGGCTCGCTAGGATATTCCTATCACTCAGACCCTTATTTTAGCAAGTCCGTTCATTCTCTTCACCTGAACTACGTCTATAAAGGCCTCCCGCCTGTCATCGAAGTTAGCGCAGACTATGGCGACCACGATAAGCTGGAAATGAGAAGGGCGAGGCTCATCCATAAAGATAATAGCACTTCATTAAGGACATTCGCAAATTTTTCCGACAAGAAATACTGGAAAGCGAAAGTCACGGCCTACCTGCCACTGAATTTTTCTTCCGGCGGCTGGACGAGAGGAATCATCCCCCAACTAAAATACGACATCGAGAATAATGAATATGACGATGACGTGGATGTGTTCCAAATCATAGAGCAAACGGGCCAGCAAACTAAATACAAGAAAATAAACACATTAGACATCGGTGAGAGCCACATTCTCCAGACCCTCACTCCATCTCTGAGAGGCTACATCCTTCAGCCAACGGCCCCTTCCTGCATCTACCCACGCTTAGGCATTGGCATCGAGGCAGGCTACAGATTCCTGCCGCAGCACCAAGACTCATTCACGAACACAGGATATTTATATTCATACGGCTACCTCCCAGGCTTTATGAGCACACATGGATTGAGACTGACCGCAGCGTGGCAGCACCAGTTCTCCGACACGGAATGGTGCTTCGGAAACAATGCCATAGACATATACCCGAGAGGATTCGGCAATGCCGGCAGCCTTAAGAATTTCATGAAAAGTTACGGCAAAAATCAGTATCGTTTTTCAGTAAATTACGCCATGCCGATAGCATTCCCATTCAGGAGTTCTCTGCTATCACCGCTGTTCTACGTCAAACGCATCGAACTCGTCCCATTCGCCGACATAACATTGGTCAACCTTCGCACCAAACTCCCCGCTGAATTTGCCCTCATCCCATCCAGCAGCGCCACAGGCACTTCCACTGGCACCCCGCCAAGCACATCATCCGGCACATCAGCCGGGGCAGCATCCGGCACCCCAGCCGGGGCAGCATCTGGCACTCCAGCCGGGGCAGCATCTGGCACTCCAGCCGGTGCAGCTTTCACGACCACCGGAACCCGCAACCTGAAATTCTGCTCATTCGGCGCAGACCTTACCCTCCGTCTCTCCAACTTCATCTGGCTCCCATTCGAAAGCTCCGTAGGAATACGACTCAGCTATAACACATGGGATGACCCGCACGGCATGGTCTCAGATATGCTCCAACCCGAACGCTTCCGCACCGAGTTCCTATTCACCATCGACATGTAGCTATTCAGGGTCTTTCGGTCCAGGCACAAAACCCTGTGTGAAAGAGTTCCTATGTTTGAAACGCAAATAAAAATTGAGTGAGCATCTGCGAAGCTCATGAGGAACGATCTCAGGGGTTCCGTCCCCTGCCGCTAAGGCAGACCCCAGGAAATTTTTCATTCGAGATTTTCCTCTTTCACATTTGCGCTCCTTCCCTTTGGACGCCCTTCCCGTCACCCCATGCACCACAACCACGTCGTCTTAGCTTTCCGCCAGCGTCATCCACCACCAATCCGGAATCCAGGCTCACGAATGGCAGCTCATGAACAATGTTCAGGACGCTTTCTATTCTTTTCAGGTTCTCCATACCAGATAGGGAGGGTGAGCAGGAAGCGCCACCCATGTGCCTGATAATCAATTATTCATTAATGCCTTTTGCTCAGCCCGGCTTATTTTGGCAGGGGAGAGCGATACCTCTCGCGCATGCATTGATAATCTGTTACTTACGAAGGCCATTCGCTCACACTCCAGAGAACGACAGCACGGAATGGATGCTGATGTAGGGCAGCGCTATTGGGCTGCTTTTCTATCGGCAAGGATATCGTCAAAATTCTTGATCGCCCATCCAATGAGCGAATCGATGTGTGGAAGAAGGCTCAATCCCCTATCCGTAAGTTCATACTCGACCTTGGGCGGGACTTCGGGATATATGGTGCGCGAAATGATTCCGTCCTCTTTGAGAGTGCGGAGAGTCGCCGCAAGCATTTTTTGTGAGATGTCCGGGATGCATCTGTAAATGTCATTGAAGCGCATCTTTCCGTTGTTCTCTAGAGTGTATAGCACCAGAAAAGTCCACTTTTCGCTTATATGCGAGAGAATGTTGCGGATCGGACATTTAGGGAATGTAGCGTCCTGCACGATTTTTCTATCCATAAATCAAAAGTAATAATTTCAGCCGGCAATAGATGATTGGCGGCCGAAAAATATTCGGTTACTAACTTATGGATACTACCAGTTGAGCGGCTCTTTAAGAATATCGCCGTCGGCTGCTGGAGAATCGCCATCGGAGAAACTATCAGCCTTGTACTGGACACAAAGCATCAGCATTTCGCCTGCGCCGGTGTTCTTGAGAGCTCGCTTGCCAGCCGGCGCAACGCGCACTATGCTACCCTCGGATACAGGAAAGGCCACGCCGTCAACCTGATATTCACCTTCGCCCTTGAGAATGAAATAGAGTTCCTCGTGGGTCTTGTGAGTGTGAAGGAATCCGCTATCCTGCCCTGGGATCAATGTCTGGAATGAGAGCTCGCTTCCGGTGGTCTGGAGAGCTTGGCCAACGAAGACCTTGCCCGGAATCTGAATGTCACCCATCGGGAGCACATAATCCTTGATCTCGCTAAGCTTTCCAACATTCACTGCCGTGAAGTTCTTGCCCTTTTCCGTAACTTCTACTGATTTCATAATTTACCGATTATCAATTGTACTAACTTATTTATTGTCGCTATCATCTTAACATTGCGAAGTTCAGCATAAAAATGAAATCGTACAATAAGGCACCGAAAGGGAACTCGCTTACCTTTCGGTAAGTTATGGCCTGATGTACCGTTTAGCTGCCTTACCGCAAACAAAAACAGCAGAATTCGCAAGAATCTTGAAAGGTCGATGTCTCCGATATATTCTGGTGGTTTTCACGTCTGCGCTTCTTCCTTAGCGACTTTGATCCGCAACCTTGATCAGACCCTTACAGGGCATGTTATAATCTTTCTTCGAAACAATCCGAAATTGGTATGGGCAACAAATGGTTACATGCATAAAAAAGAATCCAGTGTTTCACCTGGATGCAAATGAGTTGGAGATAACAAGAGCAGACTTCATACAGTTCTATCAGCGAATCAGAGCGCAGAAGCCAGTCGAATCACATCAATATAACATCTCAGGAAACAGATGGGCGCAAGGAGGACCCTTCCCCAGAACCCAGCATGGAGATGACCCATACTGCCTGCCTGAGCTGGAAAGACCAGTCTCCAATGAAGTCCCGAATGCGAGGCATGGGTCTTCAGCAACCTGAATATTGCTAAAATGCTGTCTGAACAGTCCCCCAACGTGATCCCCAACGTGATACATTAATCATCATTTCGTCTGCAAAGCACTTTCTCTTTGAAGGGATTATTCACCACGAAATCGCAAAATTCGCAGAAAATTTTACGATCTTCCTCATCTGTCGATTGTTTCAGCAACCTAAAATCGTCTCCGCCAATATAGTAGGCAAATGGACTCTTTCCATAAAGACTGGATCTTTTGGCATTATCCAAATAGTCACGAAACCGCCGTTTGTTTAAAAATCCGTTTTCGTTATTTGAAAGTAGGGCTGCATCCATCTCTATTTCCATGCCTAGGCCTGCATCTCGAATTGCCAGCATGGTCTCAGAAAATGGGTATTTGTCGGCATGCCAGAAATAATTTGGCTGCATCCAGACATAATCGAAACCATACTTGGCAGAATCTCGATAGCCAGCCGCCATACGATAAGGAATCCAGTAGTAGTGGTAGCCTTTAGAATGCGAATATGCAACAACTGAAGGCAAAAAAAGATCGGATTTCTTTAGTTCATAGCACCATCCCTCTGTAGATGTAGGGATCTCCTCAGAAATCCAGTAGAAGCCGTCCAGTTCAATTTGCTTGAAACAGCTATTTCTGAATCTTCGGATGACTTCATCGATGAACCACTTGCTGACAGAAATGCGGTCGGCGGGTTTTGAGAAGTCCATTCTCTTCCCGTCAATTTCGCCCCAGTAATCGGTCGGAGTCGATTCATCGTCATATTGGCTGTGGAGAATCGGATCAGGGACCGAGACAATCACCTTTCTCTTGTAAGGTGGTTCCCCAAGCCTGGACGCAGCCTCCGAAACAGCTTGATCCAATGCTTCGAAGCCATTGCCTTTCTCGAACCAATAA
>ONBM01000079.1 GCA_900316045.1 uncultured Bacteroidales bacterium
TGGCGACACTAATATAGTGATAATCAATGAGATATGCAATAACTCTCAAAGATTTCAACCTTAGCATTTTTCTTTTTTTAGCTACTTGCGAAACTTAAACAAATTTACAAGATGGATAAGACTCCTTACTGCGATCGTTTCGAACTGAAGTCTCCAGCTATCGAGGGCGGACACGGTTCAGGTTGGTGGTTCGATTTCCGTGATCCTTTTCACCATGAATTCAAGGCTAATGTCAGGAAGAAGCTTATTGAAAGAATGGACGAGATCAAGGATCCTTGGTGTTTCGGATTTTTCGTTGATAATGAACTGAATTGGGGTGACGATTATTTTCTCGCCCATATAACTCTTAATTCCTCATCTTCTCAACCTGCAAAGAAAGAATTCATGAAATTTCTAAAGAAAAGGTATAAAACCACATCGGGACTTAATGCAAAATGGGGAACAGACTATAAAAACTGGGAGGACTTCATGAACCGAAAACTCATACCAGGAGAAGATAGCAACGTAGACTGCAGGGAATTTTCAAAGATTGTGATTGATGCGTATTTCAAGAACATCAATGAAGTATTCAAAAAAGTAGCTCCACAAAAATTGTACATGGGTTGCCGTTTTGCAGGAGGATCACGTGAAGATGTAATCACCATAGCCGCAAAACATTGCGACATAATAAGTTATAATATTTACAGATATGATCTCAGCCAGTTCAAGCTTCCGGAAGGAGTAGACAAGCCTGTGATAATCGGAGAATTCCATTTTGGTACCCTAGATCGCGGACTCTTTCACCCTGGACTGATAGGAGTCGAGAATCAGATAGTCAGAGGGCAATGCTACTACAATTATGTAAAATCTGCCTTAGAAAATCCATATGTAGTCGGTACCCATTGGCATCAATATACGGATCAGATGGTGACAGGACGCTTTGATGGAGAATGCCTTGAATGCGGGCTAACTGATGTCTGCAACAAACCTTATGAAGAGTTGATTGCTCGAATACGTGATATAGGATACAAACTCTACGACATCCGTAGCGGGAAATAATACATCACTGAAACAGCAGAAAAATATTCTTAAGCCCCTGCAAATTGCAGGGGTATTTTAGTTAATATATCTATTAATATTTAGAATTTAGAAATATTTTCTATAAATTCTAATATTGTTGGAATATATATAAGCATTCGAACAAGCGCGACTGTTGGTTGGTAATGTGCAGAAGAGTAAATGCCTGGCGCCGGCTTCACGGAAAAGAGAATGCGTTATGTGTAAGTATCCATTTCAATGCTTATGGGAATGGCTCAGTGTGGACTCCCCCATCCGGCTGGTCCATCTATACATCAGTTGGCAATACGGCCGCAGACAAGCTGGCCGACTGCATCGGCATGGCAACGACCATCATCGCTTCTCAACTTCCATACGAAAAATGGTATGACGTAATCACAGAAAAAACCTTCGCGGATGCGATAATGGACAGGCTCATAAACTCATCACATAAAATTATTCTCCAAGAAGAGTCTATGAGAAAGAAAAAGTAATAACTTTGTAACTACAACGCTGCCTGTTTACAAGCAAACAGGGACTGCTCTTTGAAAGCCCTGCCCTCTTCGAGGGAGTCAACATAATAAGAATGGGGGTCAATATCGTGAGAATACACAGTATACTTATGATGAATTAAAACTATCCATTACAAAAATTGTAGAAATTGCAGGAACAATTTGAAAATATAGCATTTCATGGCAAAGCGTAAGGAAATAAGAAATAGCACAGTTGAATTCCTAATTTTCCAAATAGAGGGAAAGGAACAAGGTGTTGAGGTCTATTATAAGGATAAGACAGTTTGGTGTACCCAGAAAGCTATGGGTATGCTGTTTGATTGCTCTACAGATAACATCGGACTTCATCTGAAAAACATCTTTGCTTCAGGGGAACTGGACAAGGATTCAGTTACCGAGAAAATCTCGGCAACTGCTTCTGATGGCAAGAAATATATGACGCAGTTCTACAATCTCGATGCGGTTATAAGTGTTGGTTATCGTGTTAATAGCATCCGTGCAACTCAATTCCGTCAATGGGCAACGAGCGTATTGCGAGAGTTCGCCATACGTGGATATGTCTTGGACAAGAAGAGAATGGAGAACGGCTCGTTCATTGGCGAAGATTATTTCGAGCACCTGTTAGCTGAGATACGGGAGATTCGACTCTCAGAACGACGGTTCTACCAAAAACTGACAGATATCTATGCTACTGCTGTTGACTACAATCAAGATGCACCAACCACTCGGATGTTCTTCAAGATGATGCAGAACAAGATACATTTTGCAGTTCACGGACGAACAGCAGCAGAACTGATTGTAGAACGAGCCGATGCAGAACAGGAGCACATGGGACTGACTTCATGGGAAAATGCGCCAAATGGTAAAATCGTAAAGACAGATGTAGTGATTGCTAAAAACTATCTCAAAGAGACTGAACTGGCTGACATGGGACAGTTGGTGAATGGTGTGCTTGAATTGGCAGAAAGAATGGCCAAACGACACATCCCAATGACCATGGAAGATTGGGCAAAACAGATAGATACAATATTGGCCGCTGGTGGCAACGAAGTTCTACAAACGGCTGGGCAAGTTACAGCCGAACAAGCAAAAGAACATGCCGAAACAGTATTTGAAAAGTATCGTATTATACAAGACCGCCTATTCCAAAGCGATTTCGACAGATACATGGATGCTCTTCCTTTTGAAGATGATTCGAATTCCTAAGCTAACAAGAGCATTTGTCCGACACTATCCAAATAATTTGATAACTTTCAAATAAATGGTCTGCTCAATTCAATGGCCGGATGACATAGGCCGTCTTGACCCAAGGTTCAATAATCAGAGTATACTGTTCAACCAATTCAGTTCACCTCAGCTGGCAAAACTTTTTTTCCTGCCGATGTCTGCAACAAACCTTATGAAGAGTTGATTGCTCGAATACGTGATATAGGATACAAACTCTACGACATCCGTAGTGGGAAATAATACATCACTGAAACAGCAGAAAAATATTCTTAAGCCCCTGCAAATCGCAGGGGTAATTTAGTTAATTGATCTATTAATATCTAGAATTTAGAAATATTTTCTATTAATTTTAATGTTATTGGAATATATTTCCAATAATTTTAACTTTGCCAGCGAATAGGTAAGTAAATATGCGAAAAAGGCAGGAGCAAAAGTTCATTACCCGCAACCATGCTCGTAATGCTTTTAGAAATATCCTACCCTTTGCTAATTTTGCAACAGCATGAATCTAAGTGACGAAATAGGCAAACGCATCCTCATCTTGGATGGGGCCATGGGGACTATGCTGCAGAAGCATGGACTGCAGGGCAACAATGAGAAATTCAACTTTTCGAACCCTGATGAAATCCTGAATATTCACAATGAATATATTGAAGCGGGCGCTGATATAATTGAAACTAACACATTTAGCGCCAATCGAATATCTCAGATGCAATACGGGCTGGCGGACAGGGCTTACGATCTGGCTAGAGCGGGTGCTTCGATCGCCAGGAAGGCTGCTGATGAGGCTGGCGGGAGAACGGCTGGCGAGCCAAGGAAGGTCTGGGTAGCAGGCAGCATGGGGCCCACGGGGAAATCTCTGTCGCTAGCTCAGAACCTGTCAGACCCTACCGAGCGGCCATATTCTTTCGACGAGATGGCTGAGGCATATTCCGAACAGGCTCGGGGCTTGATTGACGGCGGAGCCGACCTGCTTTTGCTGGAGACTTGCTTTGATGCGCTAAACACGAAGTCTGCCTTGTACGCAATCCGCAATATTTCTTCAGATATTCCCATAATCGTCTCTGTATCAGCCAGCGACAAGAGCGGGAGAACTCTGACCGGTCAGACCATGGAAGCCTTCTACCGTTCCGTATCACACGCAGGCCTTATGGCATTCGGGCTGAACTGCTCGCTTGGCGCCGAAGATCTTGCTCCACTGGTTGCAGAAGCATCTGCATGGGCTGAATGTCCTCTGATTTGTTATCCGAACGCCGGGCTCCCGAACGAGATGGGCGAATATGATGAAAAGCCTTCTGAAATGGCCGCAGCAATAAAGAAAATGGCTTTGGATGGCAATCTTAACATTGTCGGCGGCTGCTGCGGAACGACACCGGAGCACATTCGCGCAATAGCCGAGGCTGTCCATGGGATAAAGCCTCGCTCTGTTGCGGAACGTTCAAGCATTCTTTATGTCAGCGGGCTGGAATCGGTGGAAGTGGACAAGGAGAAGAACAACTTCACGAACATCGGCGAGAGGACGAACGTAGCCGGTTCCAGGAAATTCGCCAAGCTTATTTCTAGCGGAGATTACGAAACTGCGCTCCAAGTAGCTGCTAATCAGATAGAAGGCGGAGCGTCTATTATAGACGTAAACATGGATGACGCCATGCTGGATTCGACTGCTGAAATGACAAAGTTCCTCCGTTGGATTTCCAGCGATCCTGCCGTCGCAAGGGCTGCGATAATGATTGATTCCTCGCACTGGGAGACTATTCTGGCAGGATTGAAAAACACCCAGGGCCGTTGCATCGTGAACTCCATTTCGCTTAAAGAAGGTGAAGAGGCATTCCTGAGCAAGGCCTTGGAAATAAAGGCTCTGGGTGGAGCGGTGATTGTCATTGCCTTCGACGAAGAAGGGCAGGCTACGACTTATGAAAGGAAGATAGGAATATGCCAGAGGGCATATTCATTACTAACTGAAAAGGCCCATTTGGAGCCGTCCGACATCATATTCGACGTAAATGTGCTTCCTGTAGGCACAGGCATTCCGGAACACGCCAGCTACGGAGTGGATTTCATCGAAGCGGTTAGGTGGATAAAGCAGAATCTGCCAGGAGTCAGGACTTCCGGCGGAATATCCAATCTGTCTTTTTCTTTCAGGGGGAACAATGCCGTGCGTCAGGCCATGCATTCGGTATTTCTCTATCACGCCATCAATGCCGGACTGGACATGGGCATAGTCAATCCTGCGATGCTGGAGGTATATGATGACATAGAGCCGAGCCTGCTGCGCTGCGTCGAGGACGTTATTCTGGACAGCGACCCCGAGGCAACCGAAAGGCTTATCGAAAAGGCGAATGAAATTTCCTCCGCCTCAAGCCAGCCTGTTGCGGTTGCGCCCCAAACTCTGGCAGGCACGTCCGCCAATCATCCAGGACCGACAGGCAGTCACGAAGAGCAGAGCGTAAGCGCACGTCTCGCCAATGCCCTCGTGAAAGGGGGTTCCCCTACGCTGGAAACCGACGTAATGGAAGCGCTGCGCGAGAAAGGCCGCGCAGTGGACGTAATCGAAGGGCCGCTCATGGACGGCATGGCTAAAGTCGGGAAACTGTTCGGCTCCGGGAAAATGTTCCTACCTCAGGTCGTAAAGTCGGCAAAAGTCATGAAGACCGCTGTCGCCGTACTACAGCCTTACATGGAGGAGAATTCCACTCAATCCGCTCTGGAAGGACAGTCATCAAGACAGGAGTCCGGAAAAGACGTTCAGCCCCCGAAAAACGCCAAGCCCACTATCGTCATGGCCACGGTCAAGGGCGACGTACACGACATAGGAAAGAACATAACAGGCATAGTAATGACCTGCAATGGACTGAACGTCATTGATTTGGGAGTAATGGTGCCCAAGGAAGCCATACTGGAGGAGGCAGAGAAAGTCCATGCTTGCCTGATAGGGGTCAGCGGGCTGATCACACCTTCACTCTACCAGATGGAAGAGCTTTGCAAAGAAATGGCTTCCAGGAATATGACTATTCCGCTACTGATCGGAGGGGCGACGACATCTGCCCTGCACACGGCAGTCAAGCTGGCGCCGCTTTACAGTCACGTTTTCTATGGCAGTGATGCATCTTCTAGCGCAGTCCTTGCCAGCAGGCTGGTTTCCGACAGGGATGCCACCGAGGCTGCAGAGCATGAGGCTCAACGCAAACTGCGAGAGCTATACAGGCAGAGCCACAGGCCCGCAAGTGAGCAGAAGCCAGAGCCTTACCCTGCGATGAGCTATGCCGCAGGTAATATATTCCATAATATTAATGCAAGGCATCTTTCAATGGATGAGATACTTCCGTACTTCGACTGGAACTTGTTCTTCACCATCTGGGGAATGAAATCGCACGACACAGAAGAGGCGCGGAAACTAAAGGACGAGGCCACCGAGATGATCCGGAGAATGAAGCAGTCTGATGAATGCGTTACGACGCTCTGCGCCAGATTCGATGCTTGCCACGCCGAGGGGGATGACATAGTGGCGAAAGAATTCCGCCTGCCGATGCTGAGACAGCCAGGAGTCCATTCCCTTGCCGATTTCGTCGCCCCTAAAGAATATGGATTCGACTCCCCTATGGGCATGTTTGCCATCAGCGTCCACTCCAACCGCCTTCACGAAGCCCCGACATGCGTCGGCAGTTCCAGCACGGAAGGCAACTCCGCTTCAGCCGCCCACGTTCACCAGGAAGGCGGCCAATCCCCACTCGCCCATTCCCATCCGCAAGATGGTCTAACGAATATCACCCATTCTCATCCGCAAGGCTGCTGCTGCGAAGCGTGCAACAATGAATATTCCTCATTGCTGGAACGCTCGATCCGCCTGACTCTAGCCGAAGCCGCTTCACAGTGGCTTGACTCCTGGATTGAAAACCGCCTAGGACAAAGATTTCCGGAAACCGCCTCGCCAGAAGCGACATCGAAGAAAAGAGTTCTCGCACCGGACGGTAGGAGCATCAAGGTAATCAAACCGGCGGCAGGCTATGCATCCTGCCCGGACCACACGCTGAAACGAGACATTCTCAGACTTCTTCCGAAAAGCGGCAAGCTTGGGATAACCCTTCTTGACAGCTGCGCCATGATTCCGGACTCGACCATCTGCGGTCTCATATTCATGCATCCGGACGCATTCTACCCCGACATCCGCCACATCGGCGAAGATGCCGTCAGCGAATATGCCTCCCGCCGAGGCCTCTCCGACACCGAAAGGAACATCTTCCTCAGCCACCTGATCTAACCAATAACCCACATAGCCTAGCCCCACGCCAATCTTATCCAATGCATCCAAATCTGTGCCCCGCCTCAATACTCCAGAAGGCAGTACGATCAGACAGATATACTGCACGACTAGACAGACCGTACGGCCAGACAGACCGTACGACCAGACAGACCGTACGACCAGACAGACCGTACGAGAACTACCCATAACTCATTGCCCTCCAATGGCATTTCCACGTGTCACGTACGGTCTCTATCCAGAGAGACAGACCGTACGAGAACTACCCATAACTCATTGACCCCCAATGGCATTTCCACGTGTCACGTACGGTCTCTATCCAGATTAGAGAACCTAGGACGACTGGCGAACATCAAAAAACAAAAATTTCATCAAAAAACAGAAATTTCATAAAGAAACAGAAAAAATATTCACTCAAGTTTCGCAAGTGATTTAGGCCGCCAGTTGTAGGGCCTCGAAGGCTCGTCGGACGGCATTGAGTTCTTTGTTATTGTTGTTAATGATGGCACGC
>ONBM01000096.1 GCA_900316045.1 uncultured Bacteroidales bacterium
TTCTCCTTGTCGAACCAGCGATAGCCAACGAAGATTCCTTCTGAATAAGTCTCATTCATGATGGTCGCCATGTTGGTGCCAAGCAGCTTCTGCTCCCCTGGCACTCCCGGATATTGCTCGGCAGTCTTTATCGGATAATCATCCAACGAAGAACCGATAGTGAAAGGAAGTTTTCCAGACGGGTTCACGTCGCCAGAAAGCACGTCAGCAAGCGAATGCCCTGCTTCGCTGCCGAGGTACCAATCCTGAATGATGGCAGGAACCTTGTCCGCCCAAGGCATTGCAACGGCATTTCCAGAAATATTCACGACCACGAGCTTCGGAGCCACTGAAGCGAGTGCCTCGATGACAGTATCCTGAGAATATGGCAGAGAGTAACTCAGTCTGTCGGCACCCTCCGCATCCTGATGGTCGCTCTTATTCAGGCCGCCTATGAATATGACATATTCAGCATTCTTAGCCGCAGTCACTGCGTCTTTCAGCAGCTGCTCGGCAGAGCGGCTCTCAGATAGGTCCTGACCAGTGGAGACCCCATTGTATTCACCGCCAACGTCTCCCACATAGCCTCTCTCATATTCAACATATGCATCTTTGAAGCGCTCCTTGATGCCCTCCAATGGGGAATATTCCTTTTTCACCTTCAACG
This sequence comes from uncultured Bacteroidales bacterium, assembly GCA_900316045.1. Taxonomy (GTDB): domain Bacteria; phylum Bacteroidota; class Bacteroidia; order Bacteroidales; family UBA932; genus Cryptobacteroides. The sequence continues at coordinate 647 of ONBM01000096.1, forward strand.
AAGAACTACCACCCCCGACCGTCATCATCTTTATGGCATTTTCCCCGACTACAAGGATCTTCTTCGCATCCTTTATCGGCAGCACGCCTTCATTTTTCAGCAGCACGATAGCCTCGTCCCCGATTTTTCTCGCAGCTGCGGCATGTTCCGGAGATGCGAAAGACCCGTACGGGCGATTTTTGTTCATATTCGTCCTGTACATGAGCCTCAGCACCCTGCGCACCTTATCGTCGAGCGTCTGCATGTCATATTTTCCGCTCTTCAGGCCCTCCAGATAAGGGTCCGCAAGATAATAACTGTCGTAAGAATTAGATGCCGTCGACTTCAAGCCATCGGTCCAGGTGCCGAACTCCATGTCCAAGCCATTATCAACTGCTTCATTAGTGTCGTGAGTGCCGCCCCAGTCGCTCACCACTACGCCGTCGAACCCCCACTCTTTCTTAAGGATATCATTCAGCAAGTATTGATTGTGGCAGTTCCACTGGCCCTTGTACAGATTGTACGAGCCCATGATGGCCCAGGCTCCGCCCTCCTGGACGGCAGCCTTGAAGGCAGGCAGATATATCTCGTAAAGGGTTCTGTCATCGACATTCACGTCTGTGGTGAATCTGTTCGTTTCTTGATTGTTAAGGGCAAAATGCTTTACGCAGGCTGCAACGCCATTGCTCTGAACGCCTTGGACATAAGGCACCACCATACGGCTCGCAAGGTATGGGTCCTCGCCGAAATATTCAAAGCTTCTGCCATTCAGAGGGGTTCTGTTGATATTCACTCCAGGACCAAGCAGTACGTCTTTTTTGCGGTAACGTGCCTCCTCGCCTATGCTCTTCCCGTAGAGCCTGGACATCTCTGGATTCCATGTGGCCGACAGGGCGGTCAGGGCTGGAAATGCCGTGCAGGAATCGCTCGTCCACCCAGCCTGCTCCCACTTATCCCAGAGAACTTCAGGACGAATGCCGTGAGGGCCGTCAGACATCCACACTTCAGGCAGGCCAAGCCTGGGAACACCTGCAGAACTGAATTTGCTCTGAGCATGCAGAACTGCGACTTTTTCTTCTAAAGTCATCCTCGAAAGGGCATCTTCTACCCTCTCATCCATTGTTTTGGCATCATCAAGAAAAACAGGCATGCCGTTTCCAGCTGCCTGTTTTCCGTTCTGATTACCGCATGCCGTGACTACGGCCACAGCTGATAAAATGCAGCAGACCAGATGTGTTTTCATATTATGCCTCGAATTTCTTTTCTTTCGTTCTTACTATTTTTTCTTTCATGAGGTCTACGGCTGCGCTCACTGCATCCTCGAATGAGCTTGCGTTTCTTTCAATCAGCAAGTCTTGGCCGTAAGCCCTCGTCTGGAGTTTTACGTTCTTGTTGTCTGGTTCTCTCAGCAGCGATAGCGTTACATCTACATCGCCAAGGGCATCACTAAACCTTGAAAGCTTGGAAACTTTCTTCTGCACGAAGTCAAGCAGTTTCTGATCTGCGTCGAACTTCAGGGATTTAACTCTAATCTCCATGATTACCTCCATCTTTAGCCCGTGGGTGGGCATTAAAATAAACTTTTTTTAGTTTTTCGATTGAATTGTGCGTGTAGACCTGCGTTGCCGCAAGCGAAGAGTGGCCAAGCAGTTCTTTAATAGAATTGAGGTCAGCTCCTTCGTTAAGAAGTTCCGTTGCCAGAGTGTGCCTCAATACATGCGGAGACTTTCTCCCTGTGATGCTGCCAACCTTGCCCAGCTCGCTTTTGATGACCCTGTCGACGAATACCGGATAGAGCCTGCCTCCGTTCGGGGTGACGAGCAGAGGCTCATCCGAGGTCCTCTCGCGCGAATCCATCGTTTCAACTACACGTAAATATAAGGAAATTTCCTCACAAAGTGAAAGCACGAGAGGGATTTCTCTCATCTTATCACCCTTCCCTTTGACTTTCAGGACTTTACGTCCGAAGTCCACGCTACCGACATTGAGGGCTATGAGTTCGGAGCGACGGATTCCTGCTGAGTAAAGGATTGAGACGATGAGACGGGAGAGCCTCTTTGAATATAATTCCAGAGATGTTTTATCCCGTCCCGTTATCAGAGTTGCGTTTTCTTCGGATGCGTAAGGTTCCGTGCCTTTGAAATATTCATCCATCGATTCCTCCCTGTAGAACACGGGCAGGCGCTTTTCCACTTTCGGCCTCGTAACCAAGCTGACCGGATTGGATTTCAGCAAGCCTTTCTTTATGAGATATTTGCAGAACCCGCTCAGCACGCTGAGGTGCAGGTTCACCGTCCTCGAGCCATCGCCTTCATGGGTAATCAGTCCAACTTCGTAACTTCTTATCGCAGAAGGGGTCAGAGATTCCGTAAAAGCCTCATCAGCCGAATCATCCGCAACGAACCCCGATGCCTTCAGGAACTCACAGAAATCCTTCAGGACCTCCGAATATATTTCCTGAGTCCTTTCAGAGTAACGCCTGACAGACGAGATGTAATTTATGTAATCCTGTGCGGAATGATTCATGCATTGGTAATCTTCTGCACAAATTTAATCATTCAGCTTTTATTTCGGAACTCTACCGGAGACATGCCGACGTAGTTCTTGAACATGCGGGTGAAATGGCTCGGATACTCGAAACCGAGCGAGTCGGCTATGATGCCCACAGGATCGTCAGAGGCGAGAAGACGCTGCTTTGCCACGCCAATCACCCTGTTCTGAATCATGTCCTTTGCCGTCACGCCTGTTTCTTTCTTTATCAGGTCCCCGAAATAATTCGGCGAGAGGCAGAGCTTGTCTGCGAAGTAGCTTACTGACGGAAGCCCCTTCTCGGAAATCTCAGTGCCTGTGACATATTCATGGAGCAGGCTTTCGAATTTAGTGAGAAGGTCGCTGTTGGCCTCATGCCTGGTGATGAACTGGCGGTCATAGAACCGCTGGCAGAGATCCAGCAGCAAGTTGATTTCTCGGCAGATTATCGTCTTCGTATGACGGTCTATCTCCCTGTGCAGTTCGACCAGGATGTTATCCATGCAGGCTTCTATCTGACCCCTTTCTTTTATTGAAAGATGCAGAGCCTCCCGGCACTCATAAGAGAAGAAGTGGTAATTGCGGATGTTCGCTCCCAGCTCCGTCCCATAAATCAGGTCGGGATGGAAGATCAGTCCTCTCCCTTTCCCTTTCACGGGGGTTTGAGTCTCAACTCCATAGACCTGCCCCGGAGCCATGGTGACGATAGTGCCGTCATGGTAGTCATAGGTTGTGTTGCCGTACGTCAAATTTCCGCATTTGATGTCTTTCAGGAACACGCAATAAACTTCGTAAAGCATCTTTTCACCGAGATGCGGCTTGAAATCCTCAAAACGGACCACGCTTACCAACGGATGCAGAGTCTCCACTCCAAAATGGTCATTATATTCTTGAACTGTCGATATCTTTTTCATCCTGAATATGTTTTATTCGTAAGCAAAAGTAATATTAATAATCATTTTGTCAAGGGTTGTCCGTAAAAATGGTAGAATAGCCTAAAAAATATTTAAATTTATGACGAATATGGTAGAGATCGATCTCACGAAATTCAAGGGCGGCAAAGAGCACAGACCCATCACAAGTCCCGAGGCCATGCTAGATGCTATCACGGCCTTAGGCATCGTGCCATTCTTCATAAACATCGTACCTGGCTATTCCATTGAGGAAATGACGCCGAAGGAATGCTGGTTCGACGATGATTCCGACACTCTGGGACCATGGGATTGGAAGATAGACTGCATCCAGAGCGGCTGCATCGCTTATGGGAAATTCCTGCTCGGAGGAAAGGCTTCGTTTGCGACCGTGGAGCGCTACAGGGAGCTGATGAATTGGCGCCGGGCCCGCAAGGAACTGAAGCCCAAAGGATTGGAGATGGATGTTTACAATGCCATCGTAGAAGCCGGGACTTTGACTACGTCGGAGCTGCGGAAACGATTCGGAATAAAAAAGAGCAAGATGGACACTATCATCACTCATCTTGAATATGCCACATTAGTGGTGACTGGCGACATCCAGAGAGTCTATCGTGGCCCTGACCTCTGTTACAGTGGCTGGCAGAGATCGTCCGTATGCACCCCCGACTTCAGCGAGATATTCTTCAAGACGAAGAAACAGGGCGCGGACAAGACTGGAAAAGAGGACATCTCGCCAGAGGTCTCTTTCACTCGCCTCTGTGGGCATATTCACGAAAGGTTTCCCCTCGCGGAAGAAGCAATGATCAGAAAAGCAATTTGGTAATGATGATATTAGTCGCATCACTCTAGGAGCTCTACAGCTCCGAGCGGGCACAAAAATTTTTTAGCAAATGAGCATGAAATATTCGAAGAAGATTATCGTTCCTGTCGCAATCATAGCTTCAATCATAAGCGGCTACAGTAAAAATAACAGCGCGAATAATGATGGAGAGAGCAATGTGATTGCGCCAAAGGAATATATTAAATTAGCAGATCCAACGATATACGAAAGCAACGGGAAATATTACCTGTATGGCACGAGTCCCAAATCCAATCAGGGGTTTCTCGTTTACACGTCCTCAGATCTGAATAAATGGGAAGGACCTGAGGGAAAGGCGGCCAATGGATACTGTCTGACTAAAGATTCCGTGTGGGGCACGGAAGGCTTCTGGGCGCCTCAGGTGATAAGCTACCATGGAAAGACATGCATGATTTACGTAGCTAACGAGCAGCTCGCCGTTGCCTATTCAGACTCTCCGCTGGGGATATTCACGCAAGACGTCAAGGTACAGATTCCTGCATCTATGAAGGAAATCGATCCCTTCCTTTATTTCGAGAATGGGAAAACCTACATGTACCATGTAAGGCTGAACCAAGGTAACCAAATCTGGGTAGCGGAAATGAGCGATGACCTCTCCTCTATGAAGGAAGAAACGGCGAAACTCTGCATAAAAGCGACCGAGTCCTGGGAGAATACATCCAATGCATCTTGGCCAGTCACAGAAGGTCCAACTGTCGTAAAAGAGGGAGGGAAATATTTCCTGTTTTACTCTGCGAACGACTACAGGAGCCAGGATTATTGCGTGGGGGTCGCCACATCAGATTCACCTGTCGGACCTTGGACGAAACAGTCAGAGCCTATCATTTCCAAATCGAACATAGGCCAGAACGGAACCGGCCACGGAGACCTATTCAAGGATGCCGATGGCAACTGGCAATACGTATTCCACACACATGGGAGCGTAAATTCCGTACAGCCAAGGAAGACTGCGATAGTGCAGATCAAATTCGAGAATGGAAAAGCATCCATCGTGGACGGAACATTTCATTATCTGATGGCAGATGTGAAATTTCAATAAATTGATAGTCAATATGAAAGTAAAAGGATTTTTATTTATTATCGCAGCACTTGTGCCGCTTGCAGTCATCGCAGCCTGCAATGGGAACAATAAATCTTCAGGAAAAGATTTGGTCATGACTGCATATGCAAATCCTGTAATCAGTCATAACTGCCCGGATCCGACAGTCCTCGATGACAGGGCTCGCACTGGTTACTTCTACGCCTATTCCACATCGAACAAGAAGACAAACCTGCCTGTTTAT
>ONBM01000023.1 GCA_900316045.1 uncultured Bacteroidales bacterium
GTGCTGCACAATACTTTCAGTTCACGAAAATAGAAATATCCTGACGTACTCCAGCCTGCCGTCCTTTATCGCATTGTGCAATACTATAAGTTCATGAAAATAGAAATAAGCATGGTAATCAACTAGTTGCTGTGACGGTTTGCCTGCGGAAACACTCACGAACCAGAAATGCTACGATTTCCCAAAAGATTTCGCCGCAAGTTGCGGAGCCGGCTTGCCTGCGGAAACACTCAAGAGCCAGAAATGCTATGATTTTCCAAAAGATTTCGCCGCAAGTTGCGGAGCCGGTTTGCCTGCGGAAGCACTCAAGAGCCATTTGACCATACAAGGACCGGCCCGGCCGTGAGTTTGCAGATATGCACTGTGCTTAAGAATATGCCACGTCATCATCAACTATAGTCCCCGCAATCCGGAATAACCCGCCAAGTAATCCAGCACAACTATCCCCGTTATCCGGAACGTTCCACCAGCCATCCAGCACAACTATCCCCGTTATCCGGAATGACCCTCCACGTAATCCTGAACTTATTTCAGAATTCATTACCTTTCCGCCCGTCGTCCGGAGCCGATTCTGTCCCCACATTTTGCAATTGGCGGGCAGGCATACTTGCATCAGAAAACTCTACACAACATAACGGCATGCCCAGCCCCACTTCTAAAAGCACCCCTGGGCGGGCATAGCCTCATTACGTGCCGCTGCGATGAATAGTGCCCTGCCCGCTATTCGCACGGACAAATCCTCCCAACTCATAATTGTATGTTCTCACGGCAAAAGCATCCGGACTCGATCCGGAATCCAGTTCAGTATCACGAGGTAGTTCGTGCTGGATGATGTGTAGAGAATCATAAATGCAGGGCTGCCTGTGAGGCTGTGGCCGCTGTGGTCGCTGTGGTCGCAAAGGATTCATCCATGTCCTCGCCCAGAAGTACGAGAGAATTAAATTCATCGGGAACGGCATAATGCCACTGACTGGCTTGCTATGATGGTCTGCGTCGCCCACCCGGTTTCCAGAACGGGGGTTGGCTACGGGGATATGTGTTCTAGGCACTTAAAATGGATGTCACCGTCGCCTACGATTGTGAATAAGCACAACTTATCTTCCATGTTTCACGAAATCTATCTTCAAGGTTTCATACAACCATGCTGAGGCAATAAAGAATTGCATACGTATATTCAAACCCTCCGGGAGAAACGTCTCGCAAAACGCTGTCGAGGCAGGCTGCACGGAAGCGCTCAGGGAAGGGCATGTCTAGACATCGAGGCCTCCCTAGAGCCACGTTGTCGACCGACACCCCTTTGCAGAGCCTTCGGAAGGACATGTTCCGACAGCACTTTGCGAAATTCCACTACGCTCATCCCGTACGACTAACGCCTTCATCCCGAACCCGGTCATCATGAACTATATTCCCTGTCATCCCGAATGACCCACCACCTCATCCCGTACGACTAACGCCTTCATCCCGAACCCGGTCATCATGAACTATACTCCCCGTAATCTCGAATGACCCACCACCTCATCCCGTACGACTAACGCCTTCATCCCGAACCCGGTCATCATGAACTATATTCCCTGTCATCCCGAATGACCCACCACGTCATCTTGAACTATATTCACTGTCATCCCGAATGACCCACCACCTCAGCCTGAACTTGTTTCGGTTCCTATGTTTGTCAAACAATCCCGTCGTCCAGAGCCGATTCTGTTCCTACGTTTGCAAGGCGGGCACGCATGTTCGCATCAGAAGTCACTGCACAACATAACAGCCTGCCCAGCCACGCTTCTAAAAACGCCCCTGGGCGTGCATAGCCTCATTACGCACCACTGTGATGGACAGTGCCATGCCTGCTAATTGCACGGACAAATCCTTCCATCACATAATTGTATGTTTGCGCTGCAAAAGTATCCGGACTGAACCGAACAAACTGCCTTGACCGGTGCCGGAGAAGATACGTTTGCGCTGCAAAAGCATCCGGACTGTGTCCCATGCATTGGTCGCAGGATGCCGGTGTCTGAAATCCTACTCATTTTCCTCTCACGTATTTCCCGGCTTTTCTTCCCGTCAAACTTCAGGCAATCGATTCGAATATTGGTTGCGAACAAGCCCGAATGTGGTCTTTTCCTCCCGTCAAACTTCAGGCAATCGATTCGAATATTGGTCGCAAACAAGCCCGAATGTGGTCTTTTCCTTCCGTCATGTTTCAGGCAATCGCCTCCGAAAGCCGCACGGAGAACCGTTTGTCCCAAGGTGATCTCATTCATCCTTTAACACACGGGTTTGGACTTGACCCCTTTTTAGCTACCTGCGAAACTCAAATTAGTTTATCATCTTTATCTATGTAATTCAAAGGGATGTTTTTAGAGTAGCACTTTGGGCAATCCAGATTATCGCATGCATTAACAAAAAGGATTTACAATGAGTAAGCCGGTGCCTGGCTACAGACATGCACTGTTTTTTGGCTATTAGTCTTTGTCAAAGTTTAACTTCAGAAAACGAAATATTAACAATAAATTATATTAAAACGTTTGATAAAGAAAAAAAATAATTATATTTGCAAAAACAATTAATAAAAAGGAAGGAACGGACATGCATTAGGGCAACATCTCTACAATATATTTTTAATCAATCAACTCAATTACATTAATTGCATTTATGAAAAAGATCTTTATTTGTGCATTGTCACTATTAACCGCCGCTTGGTTCTTCGTTTCGTGCACAGAAGACTCAACGCTTTATTGCGGAACGACAAAACCACAATTTAACTCACTTTCCGACCCTAAAGCTGTTGCGTTCTTTCATAATGCAACTATCGAAGCATATTTAGAAACAATTACGAGAAGTGATGATATTTCACCTAATGACGATGTTAAACTAATCTGCCAAATTGTGTCAGGATTACTATTACAGTATGGTTCCCAGATCTCACCAACAGATGAAGACATTGAGATAATTGCAGAATATAGCCGCGATTTTTCAGCAAGAATTAAGGATTCGGTACTTGATGCTTTAACTTATTACATTAATATTTTGCCTTTTGATTCTGAGACTAAAACAGAGTTGCTCAGATTAAGCATTCTTGATATCCAAAACGGGACGAATATGGCATTGGAATACATGAACAAGCAGAATGCTCTTAAGACAAGATCCATTCTTTATTCAAATGAATGGAAAACATTTTGCGCAGTAGGAAATGCCTCAGCATTATTTTGGAAATCTTTAGAAACAAGAGGGCGGATTGATTCTCGTGGATGGTTCGGAACATTTGCAGATGCAGCAGGGTCATTAATATGCGCTGGCTGTGGCGTATGGCCAGGGATTGTTGTTTCTGCAATATTCTCCTTGAATGCAAATTACGGTGAGCCCAATTTCGATGATTGTATGGACACAAACTGTGATTAATTATGTTTAAAAAATATCTAAGTTGCTGCATTGCCACATTAATTGCTGTTGCAATAACGATGTTTGTCGGTCACAATTTCGACCTTCTGAATTATTTAATTGCTTCAGGAGTGGTTATTTTGTTCTTCTCTGCCCTTTATGCTGTGATATTTACTATTAAAAAATGGAACTCGCAAAATCATAGCTAGTCTTGTTTTGCGATAGTTTATGACCGGCGGCCCGACTGGCTGGCGAATCAGTTAGCCTAGCTGCCGAGGGCGAGGTAAATCCATCAGCCGGCGCCTGGCTACAGACATGCACTGTTTTTTACGAAGTTTTTCCTAGCAATTTTATGAGGGAATACGGAAAATATTCCGTATTTTAGTGTGACTTTCGGCCGGGATGCCGAGGGGACATATTCACTAAATTTAAACAGATCGAGATGTCATTGAACAAAGTAATGCTGATTGGTAACGTGGGGAAGGATCCTGAGATACGTTATCTTGATGGTGGCGGCCAAAATAATCCTAACGCCAAGGTTGCAAATTTCACTTTAGCAACATCTGAAAGGTATCGCGACCGCAACGGAAACCCTCAGGAGCGGACTGAGTGGCACAATATCGTTGCTTGGAGGAACAGCGCCGACATAGCTGAGAAATATGTAAAGAAGGGCACGCAGCTGTACATTGAGGGCAAACTGCGCACTCGCGACTGGACTGACCAGAGCGGCAATAAACGCTATACTACCGAGGTATATGTGGATAGCATGCAGCTCTTGGGAAGGAAGAGCGACAATCCAGGAGCTTCTGAAGGAGGACAGCAGTATGGAAGCCAGACGCAGTATGGAAGCCAGACGCAGTATGGCCGGCCAACGCCTCAATACTCAGCCCCAGCAGAGCAGGCTTACGGACAGCAGGCCCCAGCATCGCAGCAGGCTTACGGACAGCCACAGCAGGCTCCAGCATCGCAGACGGCTTACGGACAGCCACAGCAGGCCCCAGCATCGCAGACGGCTTACGGACAGCCACAGCAGGCCCCGGCATCGCAGCAGGCTTACGGACAGCCACAGCAACCAGCAGGCCCAATGCCTTCACAGCAGGCGACCGACGAACCAAGCGATGACCTTCCGTTCTAAACATTTTCCGGAAAATGTTTCACGGTCATCGCTCATATTTTGAAATATCAACAATAACAACGCATAGAGAAAACAATGAGTTCTAAAATCGATGTAGTCCTCGGGCTTCAATGGGGCGACGAGGGCAAAGGTAAGATTGTGGATGTGCTCGCAGGGCGCTATCCTGCGGTAGCCAGATTCCAGGGCGGCCCTAACGCCGGCCACTCGCTTCATTTCGACGGCAAAAGCTTTGTCGTAAGAAGCATCCCTTCCGGAATATTCAGAGAAGGCTCAGTGAACATAATCGGAAACGGAGTGGTTTTCGATCCCGTGACTTTCAGGGAAGAATGCAGCCAGATAGAGAAACTTGGAGTGACCCCCAAAGATAAGGTCCTCATTTCAAAGAAAGCTCATCTCATACTCCCTACGCATCGCCTTCTGGATGCAGCCAGCGAAGCTGCCGCAGGCAGAGGCAAAATCGGCTCCACGCTCAAAGGCATCGGGCCTACCTACACAGACAAAATCGCAAGGCACGGACTCAGGGTGGGCGACATCCTTGCTCCTGATTTCAAGGAACGCTTCGAGAAGCTTAAGGCCAGGCACATTCAGATGATCAATGATTTGCACTACGAATGCGACCCTTCGAAGGACGAGGCTGCATGGATGGATGCGATTGAGTTCGTAAAGCAGTTCAAGCTGGTGGATTGCGAATATTTCGTCAATTCCTGGCTGGAATCAAAGCCTATGCTTGCAGAGGGTGCCCAGGGCTCCATGCTGGACGTGGACTACGGGTCTTATCCTTTCGTGACCTCATCCTCGACCACCATCGGAGGGGTTTGCACCGGACTAGGTGTCGCACCATCCCGCGTCGGCAAAGTCTACGGAATATTCAAGGCCTATTGCACTCGCGTTGGCAGCGGCCCGTTCCCTACCGAGTTATTCGACGAGACCGGCGAGAGGCTTCGCCAGATCGGTCATGAATATGGCGCCGTGACAGGCCGTCCTCGCCGTTGCGGCTGGCTCGACCTCGTCGCCCTGAGGTACACTGTGATGCTGAACGGAGTCACCGACCTGATCATGATGAAGTCTGACTGCCTGGACGATTTCGACTCCATCAAGGTCTGCACCTCCTACAAGGTTGACGGAAAGGAAACCAAGGAGCTTCCTTATGACATCTCTGCTCCGATCGAGCCAGTCTACACCGAATTCAAAGGGTGGAAGAGAGACCTGACCGGCGTTCGCGACGAAAACGAGCTTCCTAAGGAATTTGAGGAATATATCAAATTCATGGAAAGCTACTTAGGCGTGCCGATCAGCATAATTTCCCTCGGCCCGGACCGAGACGCCACCATCGAAAGGTGATATTTCAGAATTAAAAAGTAAGGTGACTAACAGTGAAAGACTTGACCCGAGCCTCGGAAGTCAGACAAAAATCTTTCGGGGTTCGGGTCACTTTTTGCCTGCTTATTCATTAGTCTAGAGCATCACTCCGAACGAGACTTGCTGATGCATTTCCGGCCACCACTGGTTGTCCATCAGATCCATCGGCGAATATCTTACGTAAAGAGAAAAGTGTTTCAGATTAATCTGAGCCATCAAATCCACCGTGATAGGATTGCAGTGGACGAATTCGTATTTGTCTTTCTGCTTGTTCCCATCGACGCTATACTTAGCCTTCAGGACGCTCTTCGTGTTGAATTCCACGACCGGCCCGACGGAGAAACCATATCCATTCTTTATGTTGTAGGAATATAACAACGGAACAGTAATGCTGAATACGCTGAGCCTAGAAAGCTTCGGCTTGGAGCCTGCCGGATAGGGTCCTGCCAATATGCGGCCGTCCTCGTCACGGCTGAGCATCCTGTCACCGGTCATTGTGAAATTCCTGGAAAGGATTCCCAGCCCTAAAGAAAGGCTGCTGCGCTGCCAATATTTTTCAGCATAAAAACAGAAAGGCTGGATTTCTATGGACCTGGAAACGTTGAAATCCAACGGGTCGCCCGTGTTCGCATAAATAAGCCCGAATCCCATGCCTGAGAGCTCAAGCTGAGAATTATCCTTGTTCTTGATTCTCCCGTAGAAGGGGATGTCGAAATCGATTACTTCCACGGAACCTGCGTCATCATTTTTCCTTGCTGACGAATCGTTACGGCAAGAGTCTTTGTCTTGTGCCAGCGCCGGAAAAGAAGACAAAATCAACAAAGAGGCAACAGCCACGTAATTTAGAATATTCATGTTTTTCATTTTACTTTCCTGTGTTTGAAAATTTTATTTAAATCGTCAGGCGTTGCCTCTCCCTTCATGTACACTACCGTGAGGTAGGCCTCGCCATCGATGCGTTTCTGCTGGAAACCGATGTACTGGTAGAGAGACGGCTTCTGGCCGGAAAACCTCATAAGGCGATAAACCAGATGCCCGTCGGCAGATACCTTCTCGTCATCTATGGCCGTAGCGGAATCATCCTCCAGCCAGCGCAGCACATGAGCTGTTTCCTCATCCGTAGCTTTGAAGCGGATGCTTTTGAAATAGTCCAGATTGTAGGCCTTCAGTTCTTTGCCTTTCACGACAGACATGGTTACCTGCGAGCGAGGATGCCAATTGAAGACGCTATCGGTCTTGAAACTTTCCTGAGCCAGGGCTGAAGCAAGGCCCAGGAATGAAAATGCTATGCAAATAAAAATCTTTCTCATTCTTCTTCCGTGTTAAAGAAATCAGACAATTGATCGTAAACACCTGTATCCGAAGATATTAACTCCGCAAGCGTAGACTCGACGTCATTCATCACCACCTCTTTGTCAGTGATCTTCGCACCTTTGTAGAAGGTGACACAGACATTTTTGCGATTGTGGATGCCAAGCCCTATGCCGAAAAGGGTCACCAGGCATGCGGCAGCCACTGCTATTCTTGAATATATTGAATATGCCCTCTTCTTCTTGTCGGCCTGGCCTCGGCCCACAGCGAAGAAGCTCATGACGGCGCGCAATTCGTCATATTCCTTGGCAGCGCCTTCCGGAGAAGCCAGGAAATCCTTAAGTTCCTGTTCTTCCGAATCGGAAAGCATCCCCTCGAAATAACGGTTCGCATATTCTTTATAATCCTTCATATTCATTTTCATATTTTTCTCTGATTAATTTCCTGGCCCGCGAAATCTGCATTCTGACAGCCGCAGGCTGCATTTCAAGCCTTGACGCTATGCTCTCGAAAGTCGCCCCCTCATATTCATGCATCCTCATGATCTCTCTCTGGAGAGGCGACAGCATCTCCTCGATCGTGGCTTCCACTTTCCTGAAAAGGGCTTCCTTTTCCAGAGGGTCGCCATCGTCCGCAGCCACCTGCCTCCCATCAAGGCTTTCCATCCTCGTCCTGCTGACCTTGCGGTACTCATCGATGGTGATGTTTCTGGCAGTCTTCGCCAGCATGCCCTCAGCCTGAGACTCGTTGGCGAAATTCTTTCCCCAGAGCCGGCAGAAAGCATCCTGAAGAGCATCTTCAGAAGACATGCCCCTTCTACGCCTCAGCCGCATGAATGCTTTTGTCAGAAAATCATCAATCATCTTTTTTCGTCTTCACCTATAATACGAAAAGAGGGCGGGAATGTAACACAAAAAAAGACGCCCTCGGCAGAACAACTGCATTAGGGCGCCCGACATAGTAATGAAAATTTCCTACACCAGCCCGGAGAAGCCCATGAAGGCCATGGCCATGATGCCGACGGTGACTAGGGCGATAGGAAGGCCTTTGAATGCCTTAGGTACATCGTTCAGTTCCAGATGTTCGCGAAGCCCGGCAAACAGAATCATCGCCAAGCCGTAACCCAAAGCCGTAGCGAAGGCATAGACGACTGACTCACCGAGGTTCAGCATGTGAGCAGGGCCTCCACCGAAAGAGAATTCCTTTGTCACCACGTTGATGGCGACACCCAGCACAGCGCAGTTGGTGGTGATGAGCGGCAAATATATTCCTAAAGCCTGATAGAGCGAAGGGCTGATCTTCTTCAACACGATTTCCACCATCTGCACCAGAGCAGCAATCACCAAAATGAAGGCGATGGTCTGCAGAAACTCCAGATGCAAAGGCAAGAAAAGATATTTATTTATGAGATATGTCACCAGCGTGGACAGAGTGATCACGAAAACCACGGCTCCGGACATGCCAGTAGCGGTTGACGATTTGTTGGAAACGCCAAGGAAAGGACACGTGCCCAGGAACTGGGCCAGCATTATGTTATTGACGAATATCGCCGAGATTATTATGAGAAAATATTCCATGGCTTAATTCTTTTTTGCGATCTTGTTGAACAATACCATCAGATAGCCCAGCACCAGAAAAGCGCCAGGAGCCATCACGAACACCAGGATTCCGTCGCCGGAGATGAACTTGTAACCGAATATGGAGCCCATGCCGATGATCTCGCGGACAATGCCAATCACCGTAAGAGACATCGTGAAGCCCAAGCCAATTCCAAGCCCGTCCAGAGCCGAGTCCAGAATGCCATGCTTATTCGCGAAAGCTTCCGCCCTACCCAGAACGATGCAGTTCACGACGATGAGCGGGATGAATATTCCGAGGGTCTTATACATCTCCGGGGTGTAAGCTTGCATGACGAACTGGAGAATGGTCACGAACGTCGCAATTACGACTATGTACACAGGAATGTGCACCTTGTCCGGAACCACAGGGGCAATCGCAGAAATGACTATGTTGGAGAGAACCAGCACGAACAGCGTGGCCAGGCCCATGCTGAGGCCGTTGATGGCCGACGTAGTAGTGGCCAGCGTAGGGCACATTCCGAGAATGAGCACGAATGTAGGATTTTCCTTGAAGAACCCTTTTGTAAAAGTCTGTAATCTTGTCATGGCCTATTCTCCTTTAATATTTTTATAAGCCTCAACCGCATTCTTCACAGCCAGCGCATAAGCCCTGGAAGTGATCGTGGAAGCAGTAATGGCATCGACATCACCGCCGTCTTTCTTGACGGCAAGGATCTTTGACGAAGGGTCGAACCCTTTCCATTGAGCCTTGAAGTGCTCGTCGGTCGTGCAGTTCGCCCCAAGGCCTGGGGTTTCGCTGTGAGACAGCACGGAAGCATTGTAGACGATTCCGTCAGTAGTTATCCCGACCATGAGCGTAAGAGCTCCGCCAAAACCAGTTGCCTCGGACTTGATGGCGTATGCGACCACGGAGCCATCCTTCGAGCATTCGTAATACTCAGAATCCTTGCCCCCGACGCTAAGTGGCTTTGCATCAGAAATTTGAACGCCATCAGGCACCACTGCGCTGATGGACTCCATCAGTATGTTCTTATTCGTCTGCGCTATTGGCTCAGCAGTGACTGAATAGATGCCAGCGAGCAGAGCAGAGCAAATCAGGCAGGTCCCCGTCAGGACCAGCAGCATATTCGATAAATTAGATTTTGCGGCCATGACTTATGCCCTCCCATATTTTTTCTGATGGAACCAGTTGTTTAGAAGAGGAACCGTACAGTTCATTATCAGTATAGCGAAGCTCATGCCCTCTGGGTAAGAGCCGAAATATCTTATCATCAATGTAAGGAAGCCTATTCCCATGCCATAAATCACTCCACCCTTCGTGCTCATAGGAGAGGTCACGTAGTCGGTCGCCATAAAGCAGGAGCCGAGCAGGAGCCCTCCGGTGAGAAGGTTGAAGACAGGATCCGTGAACTGAGCCGGATTGGCAAGCCAGAAGATCAGAGAGAAGCCAGCCACGGTGCCCAGGATGGACAGCGTAATCCAAGGCTTGATCACCTTGCGAACGACGAGATAGATGAAACCTGCCAATATGGCTATGGCACAAGCCTCTCCAGCGGAACCGCCGATGTTTGCAAACAGCATCTGCGAATATGAATATCCATGCTGCGCCATGATGTCAGAGACCGAACCGCCTTGCATCAGACCTTCCTTGATGGCCCCCAGAGGCGTCGCTCCAGAAACCGCATCGGCTCCGAAAAGCCCCTGAGGAATCTCCCAGTGCGTCATGTACTTAGGGAAAGAAATCAGCAGGAACACGCGGCCCACGAGCGCTGGATTGAAGACATTCTGCCCAAGCCCCCCAAAGGACATCTTCGCGACACCTATTGCAACCACAGCGCCGATGAAAACAACCCACCACGGAGTCGTGGAAGGCAGGTTTAGCGCCAGCAATATACCTGTGACCGCTGCAGAGAAATCCCCGATGGTGGAAGGCTTCTTCAGTAGATATCTAGTGATGAGATATTCAATCAATATGCAGGATAAGACGCTCACAGCGAGAACAAGCAGTTCCCCAAGGCCGTAGAAGACCACGGAAACTATTACTGCGGGCAATAGTGCTATTACTACGTCCAGCATCAGGTTCTTTGTGCGAACCTTAGAATGTATGTGAGGTGAAGGTGAAACAATTAATTTTTCCATGGCTATTCAGTTTTTGCTTTATCAGCCTCAGCCTTTGCTTTGGCAGCCTCGGCTGCAGCCTTGGCGGCAACGGCGCGAGCTTTCAAGATTCCCATGACCTGCCCCCTTGCGAGGCTTATGATGTCGAGAAGAGGCAGGTTAGCAGGGCAGGTGTATAAGCAGCAGCCGCACTGAATGCAGTCTTGAGCAGCATTGCGCTCGAGAGCGGCAGCGTCACCAGCCTTGTAAAGACGATACAGCAGGAATGGCTCCAGACCCATAGGGCAGGCATCTGCGCATTTCCCGCAGCGGATGCAATGGCCTTCCGGCTCCCTCTTCGTCTGTTCTCTCGTAAGGAACAGGATAGAGCCAGTTCCCTTGAGGGTTGGTCCGTCCAGGTTAGATATAGCTTTTCCCATCATAGGACCGCCGCTGATTATTTTGGCGGCATTTTCAGGAACGCCTCCAAGCTGATCGATTATGAATCGAAGCGGCGTGCCAACCCTGACGAGGACATTCGCCTGATGAGGGAAGCACTCGCCCGAAACAGTGATGGAATTCTCGAACAGAGGCTTGTTTTTCTGAACGGCCTCATAGACAGCCAAGGCTGTGGCCACGTTCTGAACAACGGCACCGACGTCAATCGGCAGCCCGCCGGACTTCACCTGACGGTGCATGACGGCATCGATGAGCTGTTTCTCTCCACCTTCCGGATACTTTTTCATCAGCGGAAGCACTTCTATTCCAACATATTCAGGATCTTTCCCTCTCAATTCCGAAAGGACTTTCTGAATATTCTGTATTGCCTCCGGCTTGTTGTCTTCGATTGCGATGGTGGCTTTGGCAACACCCAGCACATGCTTTATGAGGGCAGCGCCAACGACCACCTCGGCCCCTCTCTCGCGAAGGGTCCTGTCATCCGCCGTGATGTAAGGCTCGCACTCGCAGCCGTTGATGATAAGCATCTCGCACGTCTTCCCCGGAGGAGGAGAAAGCTTCACGTGGGTCGGGAAGGTAGCACCACCAAGGCCTACGATGCCGCCCAGCTTGATTTTCTCCAAAATAGCCTTGCCATCGGCAGGAATGTCAGCCACCAATGCATCGGACCTGTCGATAGACTCCAGCCATTCATCGCCCTCAACGGCAATTTCCACGGTAGGTTGTGCCTTTCCAGCCTGATCGAGCGTGTCTTTTATGGACTTCACTGTTCCTGAAACGGAAGAATGAATGTAGGCAGACATGAATCCGCCTGGCTCTCCGATTACCTGTCCGACCTTCACCTTGTCGCCTACTGCTACGACTGGCTTGGCTGGAGCGCCAATATGCTGAGACAGCGAAATGTAAACCACAGGAGGGACTGCAAGTTTCTCAATCTTGCACTCACGGGAGATCTTCGAGTCGCCAGGATGAATGCCACCCATTGAAAATGTTCTTCTTGCCATATTCTAGTCCTCCTTTTTTTCTACTGGTTTTGCCGCAGAAGCCTCTGCTGCTTTTGCTGCGGCCTCGGCCTCGCGGGCTTTCTTCTGACGCTCCAGGACGCGGGCCTTCACGGCAGCCTTATCCAGAGGCTTAGGGAAGTTCACCCCATGAATCGCTCCCCTAGGGCACATGGCCTCACACTCGCGGCACAGCTTGCACTTCGTATAGTCTATGTAAGCCACATTGTTCAGGAACTGGATAGCGCCATGCTGGCAGGTCTTGTAGCATATTCCGCAACCAATGCAGGAAGCATCGCAGGCCTCCTTCGCCTCAGCCCCTTTAGTAAGGTTTCTGCAAGCCACGAACATTCTCATGCCCCTAGGCCCCTTGTTGCGCAGCTCTATCAAGCCCCTAGGGCAAGCTTTCACGCAGGCTCCGCAAGCCGTGCACTTTGTCTCATCCACGGTGGCAATGCCCAGAACCGGATCCACCTTGATAGCTCCGAACTGGCAGGCAGCCTCGCAATCCCCGCAGCCCAGGCAGCCGAAACGGCAAAGAGTGTCCGGAGCTACTCCAACCTTGGTCTTGCAGCTTCTCGCTCCGTCATATTCATAAATCCTAGGCCTGTTCTCGCAGGTACCATTGCAACGAACCACGGCAACCATAGGAGCTTTTTCCTTGACCTCATAGCCAAGGATTGCAGCCACCTTTTTCATAACCTCGTTGCCGCCCACCGGGCAGAAATTATTGTCGAGATTCGGAGCCTTCACGGCAGCCTCGGCGAAAGCATGGCAGCCAGCAAAGCCGCAGCCTCCGCAGTTGGCCCCTGGCATCACCTTCTCGACCTCCTCTATTCGAGGATCCTCAACCACCTTGAAGCGTTGAGCGACAAGGTAGAGGGCAAGCGCAAGCAACAGACCCAAGGCTGTTATGATTACGATTGTCCAGATGATAGTAGAAGTCATATAATCAATCAATTAACGTTCTTGATATAAAATTCGTATTTCCTCTCAAGCCTCTCTCTGAAGAGATAGACTATGAAATAATAGATTGCAACGCCTCCGACAGACGCCAGGCCGGCCAGAAGCTCGGATTTTCCAAGCGCGGACAAAGTTACTATTAAAATAAGTAAAATCACAACCGGAATGACATACGATATCAACACAGCTTTCAACCCCAAAGACTGCCCCAGGCAGAGCTCAACTTCTTCTCCGACATAATGAGGAGTGACTCCGTCGTTCGGCACATCGATGATTTTCTTCTTCGACTCGGGGGCGCTGCAAAGACCAGCGACTTGACAAGCCGAACAAGCAGACTCGGACACGATTTCGACTGAGATCTTGTCTGGTTCTATTGATGATATTCTGCCAGTATGAGATATTTCTTTCTTCGACATCATTTAACCAGAGAACTGAAAGGATGCTTAAGGCCTTCATAAGATTCCAGCCTTCCTTTGAACTGCCCTATCTTAAGCGGCGCGCTGAAATACACAGGAATGCGATTATCATCGTCCGAAATCCAGCAGAGCAGGTCAGAATCGCCAGAGAACACATCGCCGACGACCACTTCGAACCCGAATTTCAGGCATGTCACTCTGCCCAGGCCGGAAACGTTCTTGGTCTCTTTCCCAAAATACACGCAATGAAGCGTGTACACGTCATCATCCATGATGAAGGAAAGAGGATAGCGCTTGCCAACCTCGACTCCCGTCAAATCTATATTCCTAAGCAGGTAGAACATTGTCGGAATGTCCAGAGTGCAGCTCGTAAGCTCTTTCTGTAAAGAGAACTGACCCTTGCGAGAAGTCTCCATGTTCGCAGTGACGACTCCTTTATCCTTATACCATACGAAAGAGGAATTGTTATTCAGCCAATAACTTCCCTCCTTGGAAATCCGCTTGAATCTCACTGGAGAAAAGCCATCGCGAGTAAACCAAGAATCCAAAGTTTCCCTCACCTTGAAAAAGTTATCATAGAACTTCTGGGTCTGCCCTGAAATCGTAGCGTGAAAAACTTTCTTGCCATTCATCGTCGTCGTATCGACTTTCATGTAGGCATCGGCAACATCGGCATTTATCATGCCCCATTTATAATGTAGCTTGTATGAAAGAATTTCCCTGTCCCCGAAAGCCCTGTGGTTCTCGCTCAAGTCCTTGACTGGCAGACAAGTTCTTTTGTCATTTCCGGCAAAAGAAGGCAAGCAGGACAACACGAAAAGAATCAACGTTGCATATCGAATCCTATTCATAGGCACTAAAAATCTGTGTTGCTTCCAAATTCACCGCCCTGGCCGATAGAGTCGAAATTCATGGCCGAATCCGTACCCTGGGCGCTTGCCTGAGCCGCTAGAGAGTCACTTGGCTCGATGAATCTAACCTGATCCCCCTTGAACAGCATAGGCACTGATCCAACCGCTCCGTTACGGTTCTTTGCGATTATGATTTCTGTATTCTCTTTATCTTCAGGAGTTTCCTGACCGCTTGTAAGGCCAAGGAAAAACGGACGATGCAGGAATATCACCATGTCGGCATCTTGCTCTATGGAACCCGATTCCCTGAGGTCGCTCAGCTGAGGCTTCCCGTTGCTTCCTGCTCTTTGAACGGCCTGCCTCGAAAGCTGTGAGAGAGCTATTATAGGAATATTCAGTTCCTTGGCGGTGGCTTTCAAGCCTCTGGAAATGGCGGCAACCTCTTGCTCGCGCATGCCCCTAAGCTCTTTAGGGCCTTGCATCAGCTGCATGTAGTCCACGAATATCAGTTTGACGTTCTTCGTCTTCACCAGCCTCTTTGCCTTTGTCTCGAACTCGGACAGAAGGATGCCAGGAGTGTCATCTATGTACAGCGGAGCGCTGGAAAGAGGTCCTAGCTTTACTTCCAGCTCTTTCCATTCATACGGCTCAATCTTAGCCCCGCCCTTCAGTTTGTTGGCCCCAAGCCCAGACTCGGACACCATGAGACGCATCGCCAGCTGCAAAGAGGACATTTCCAGCGAGAAAAAGGCCACAGGCATATGATACTGCACGGCAGCGTTCCTGGCAAGGTTCAGCGAGAACGCCGTCTTGCCTACGGAAGGTCTGGCAGCCAGAATGATGAGATCAGAACTCTGCCAGCCCATAGTGTAAGCATCCAGAGACGGAAAACCTGAAGGCACGCCGCTGATGCCAGGCTGCTCCTGGTGCTTCTGCACCTCATCCATAGCATCATTAATCACGGAGCCAATGTCCCTCACGTCCTTTTTCATATTGCTCTGGATTGCCTCGTAGATGCTATCCTGAGACTCCTGAATAAGGTCGTCTACGCTGTATGAGTCATCGAAAGCCTTCTTCAGGATATTATGCGAAGCAGAGATGAGTGCCCTTTGAATGGCTTTCTGCTTAAGGATCTTTATGTAATATTCGAAATGAGCAGCCGCCCCTATTTTCAGGGATAAGTCCGTGATGGCCACGGCGCCACCCACAGCCTCCAGATTGTCTAAGGCTTTAAGCTTTTCAGAAACCGTGTAGATGTCCACCGGCGAATGCTCGTTCGCCAGTTTCATCATGGCCTCGTAAATCATCTTATGCTTAGGGTCGTAGAAACAGGTTTCATCCAGTTCTTCGGCCGCCATATCTTTCAGGTTAGGCTCCACTAGCATGGCACCCAAAACGGCTTCTTCAACTTCAAGGGCTTGAGGCGGTTTATTTCCCATCTCAAGCCCCAGAGTATCTAGATTGACCGTTTCAGCCTTCTTGCGATATGTCTTTTTAGGCTGGCCTGGCATAAGTTTTAAGCGAAGTCAGGATTTACGATTATTCTGCCGCAATGCTCGCAAATGACGAGCTTGGTGTTAGATGCTATATCGATCAACCGCTGAGGAGTGATGGTGCTGAAGCAGCCTCCGCAAGAATCACCGTTGTAGACGGTTACCACGGCAAGGTGGTTGTGAACGCTAGCGCGAATCCTCTCGTAAGCGCTCATCGTCCTCGCATCGATCTTCTTAGCGCATTCCTCTCTCTTCGCAGTAAGCTTCTTCACCTGATCTGCCGTTGACTCCTCGATGGTAGCCAGCTCTTCTTTCTTTGCTTTCAAGTCCTCGTTCCTTACGGAGATAGTGTCTTTCAGCTGGGCGAGCTCGTCTTTCTTGTCGGCAATCGCAACTTTAGTGTCGTTAATCGCCTTAATGGCAATCTGACGCAGAAGATCTTGATTCTCGATCTCTTTGTTAAGGGAATCATATTCCCGGGAATTCTCTACCGAATCCAGATGAGACTTGTATTTCTCAATCTCGTTATCGCAGTCCACGATATTCTGCTTATTGTCAGCGATAGTCTGATTATAGGCTTCGATTACGCTCGTAAGCTGGGTCTGCCTAGCCTTCAAATCAGCCAGATCATTTTCCAAAGACTCAACCTCAGAAGGCAGCTCACCACGCAGTTGAAGAATTTTATCTATCTCAGAATCAGTTTGTTGTAACTGATAAAGAGTCTTCAGCTTCTCGGAAACGCTAATCTCTGAGTCGGCGAAATTTTTCTGCAGCGAGACGAATGTTTCCCTCTGGTCAATAGGGGTGTCTACTTTCTTTATTTTCTTGGTTGCCATATTTATACGTAATATTTTACAGGATTGGAGCCAGCTAACTTCGAACTGACTTGGACTGCAAAGGTAGGAAATTTTTTCGTTATCAAGGAATATAAAATATTCACAATTTCCACTTCTCCTTCGAAATGTCCTATGTCAATGACCATGAAGTCTTTGGGAGTGAAAAAATGATGATAGGAAACGTCCCCGCAAATATACGCCTGAGCCCCCGTTTCCATAGCCTTCCCTATGAGAGAAGATCCGGAACCTCCGCACATCGCCACCTTCTCGACAGGAATATCCAGCGAATGCGAAGCGCGGGCCACTTTAAGAGCGAATTTTTCTTTGACATATTCAATGAACATGTCGGATGCCATAGGCTTTGGCAGCACTCCGACGGCACCAAGGCCTATTCCCCCTTCTTCCTCATCCAACACGTGAATATCTTGAAGCGCCAGCCTGCGAGCCATGGCTCCGCTAACCCCATCCAGCACCTTGTCGGCGGTAGTATGAGCCGCATAAACAGCAACTCCTGCACTCACCGCCTTCATCACGGCCAGCCCAACGGGATTCTCCGGCTGAATTTTTCGTATCCCGCTGAAAATAAGCGGGTGATGAGTAACCACCATGTCGCAGCCCCTCGCCACTGCCTCATCGATCAGCTCCGGCGTGCAGTCAAACCCAAGCATCACCCCATGCACATCCTGCTCTGGAGAGCCAATGCACAGGCCGCTATTATCCCACTCCTCCTGAATGCTCAGGGGAGCGAAAGACTCAATCACTGAAGCTAGCTCCCTTACCTTCATAGCGATTTCTTTACAGACACAAGCTGTTTGCGAATTGTCTTCAGGCTGTCCAGTACTTTTACCTTAGAATCCACCTTTTTCCTGTCGGCAGCCATCTTTTTCGCCGCACCATCCAGCGTCATGCCCTGTTCTTTCACAAGATAGTGAATCTGCTTCAGCGTCTCTAAGTCTTCCTTGGTGTAGAGACGATTGCCCTTGGCATTTCTCTTGGGCTTGAGGTATTTAGTGAATGAATTAGACCAGAACCTAACCAGAGAGGTGTTCTCGTCCAGAATCTCGGCGACTTCCCCAATCGTGTAATAAAGTTTTTCCATAATATTAATCCATTGACTGTCCGGTGTTAGCGGACAAGAATAACATCTTCGCATAGTCATCGGCAGACAAAGAGGCGAACATATAATTCGCCGGTTCCTGCCTTACGGTATCTTTCAGGACCTCGTAGTGAAGATGAGGCGCGAAAGAATTACCAGACATGCCTATCGTTCCAATCAGAGTCCCTTTTTTAACCTTCTGTCCCTTAGACACTTTTATCCCATCCAAATGAGCATACCTCGTGAAGTATCCTCCTTCGTGAGAGATTTCGACGATGTTCCCGAGACCTTTCTCGGAATGCGTCACTCTGCTGACCATCCCATCAGCTGCCGTGCAGACCGAGTCTCCCTGCTGACCGAGAAGGTCCATCCCATTATGTTCCACGGCAACCTTGAAGAAAGGATTGATCTTCTTCCCAACAGATGCGCCGACCCTGCGATAAGAGAAATTCTTTATGGGATTCGTGAGCGGCGGAATAGGCCTGGAGCCATCGGAAAGGGTCTCTGCTATCTTCTTGAAATTGGCCTCCGTTTTCTGGCTGAGCATCTGGGCGACGTCCAGCTTCCTTGAAGAATATTTCACGATATTATTCTCTGGGATAGAGTCTGAGGTGAATTCTGCCTGATCGGAGAAATCCGACATGCTAGGAACATCCGATTTGAAAATCTCGTTATAGATATTCCTATCCTTCATCTCTATGCCCTGTATCACGTCCCCGACTACTTTCTCTTTTGCGACCATCTCGGAATACAGCTGCTTGTACATCTGGTTTTCCTGTTTCAGCTTTTTCTCAGAGTCCGTGCTGATCACTAGCGAAAAAACGACATAGTAAACTATCGCAAGGGAAGCAGTCACGGCAAAATATTTCAGGATCTTGCCTACGATGCGTCCCGTAGAATTCGTAACCTTTATGAATTCGTTGCGCGTATTGTCGAATATGTAGTGATCCCGTTTCATTTACGCAGCCTGAGACTAAAGTTCCTCCTGGTGAGCACGGCCTGCGACTCATCCTCCCGCTTGTGCACCATAGTGAGATATTCATTAATCGGGACGGACATGTCGTAATAATTGTATGGGTTCACCCTCGTGCCCTTATATAATACTTCGTAGTGCAGGTGCGAGCCTGTGGTCCTTCCAGACCTTCCAACCTCGCCTATGCAGTCGCCTCTCTTGATTTTCATGCCTTCGGTGACAGTGATGGTATTCAAGTGAGCATATTTCGTCTCATAACCGAAGCCATGGCTGATCGTTACCATATTCCCGTAACCGAAGAAATCGAATTCGACTTTCTCCACTACCCCATCGCCCGTGGCATAGACAGGGTTGCCGACCTTCATGGCAAAATCCACTCCCGTATGCATTTTAACGGTTCCATTGATAGGATCCATCCTATATCCGAACGGGCTGGTGATTCTATACTTGGCTGGGTCTGGGACGACTGGCGAGATGGTTGGGATGCAATCGGCCATGTTCCCTGCGTTCTGCGCCACCACGGCAACCTCATCGAAAGACTTGTCTTGCACGTAAGCCATCCTGGCGACATGATCCAGCCTCATAGCCGTGTTCTTAAGCAGGTTATCCTTCTGCAGGCAGTCCAGATAAGCGTATCTGTCCACTCCGCCTATTCCTGCATTCCTGACGTCAGCGGAGATTTCATCCATCCCGAATATTGATCTGTAAACATCATCGTCTCTTACTTGGAAAGCATTGAGAGCCTCTTCATATCTGTCCAGATGAGTATTCATTATGTCCATCTTGCCGCTCCATTTCGCATTTTCAGCCTTCAGCAAGGCCGTCTTTGGCAGGTCGTATCCGAGGACAGAAGAGAACAGCCATGCGTAAAGGAACGCCAAGCCCACGCTTCCCGCAAAAAGCAGGAAGCTCTTCAATATTTTATGCTTCAAGGACACTTCCTTGATCTCGTAAATCAGAGTTTCTGGATTCAGCACGTATTTCCGCATAATCACAAATATACCTTTTTTGCGATAAATCGTGAAATTTGTTATAATTTTGCCAATTCCGTGCCTAAATTAAATCAGGCCACAGAAACAATATTTTGAATCTTATGTATACTTCGAAAGAGATTAGGCAGCAATTTCTAAATTTCTTCGCTTCGAAAGGGCACACCATCGTGCCTTCCGCACCTATGGTCATTAAGAATGATCCTACGCTGATGTTCACCAACGCAGGAATGAATCAGTTCAAAGACATATTCCTAGGGAATACAGTCCCTAAGATGAAACGGGCTACGGACTCACAAAAATGCCTGAGGGTAAGCGGGAAGCATAACGACCTGGAGGCCGTAGGACACGACGGAAGGCATCACACGATGTTCGAGATGCTGGGCAACTGGAGCTTCGGAGACTATTTCAAGAAAGAAGCCATTCAGTGGGCCTGGGAGTTGCTGACCGATGTGTATAAGATAGATAAGGCGAAGCTGTACGCCACAGTTTTCGAGGGATCCGCCGAAGATGGAACCGGAATGGACTCAGAAGCCAAGGAGGCATGGCTGAGGTACATGCCAGAAGATCATGTCCTTCTGGGCAACAAGCACGATAATTTCTGGGAAATGGGCGAGACAGGACCTTGCGGACCGTGCTCTGAAATTCATATCGACCTTCGTAGCGATGAAGAAATCGCCCGAAAGCCAGGGTACGAGCTGGTAAATACCGACAATGATCAGGTCATAGAAATATGGAACCTGGTGTTCATGCAGTACAATCGCAAGGCTGATGGCTCTCTGGAACCGCTTCCGGCAAAGAACATTGACACAGGAATGGGCTTCGAGCGGCTTTGCATGGTACTCCAAGGCAAGAGCAGCAATTACGACACAGACATTTTCACAGGCCTCATCCTCAAGGTAGAGGAACTCTCCGGCCATAAATACCACGAGAGCGACAAGACGGAGGTGGCAATGAGGGTCATCGCAGACCACGTGCGCGCCATAGCTTTCTCAATCGCCGACGGCCAGCTGCCATCAAACGTCAAGGCTGGATACGTGATAAGAAGAATCCTGCGCCGCGCAGTCCGTTACGGATACACTTTCTTAGGCTTCAACGAGCCATTCCTCTGCAACCTGATCCCTCAGCTTGTGGCAGACATGGGCGAGGCCTATCCAGAATTGGCACAGCAACAGAAACTCATCGAGAGCGTCACCCGTGAAGAAGAGATGTCTTTCTTGAAAACACTGGATAGAGGGATCAAGATGATGGACGACTACATGGCCAGGAACGCAGAGACGAAAGTCATTCCTGGCGAGGATGCCTTCGTGCTTTATGACACGTTCGGATTCCCTATTGACCTCACCGAGCTGATTGCCACAGAGAACGGTTATAAGATAGACCTAGACAGATTCAGCTTAGAGCTCCAGAAACAGAAGGACCGCGCCCGAAACGCTACAGCTAACGAGTTCGGAGACTGGGTGACTTACGACGAAGGCGAGGAAGAGGAATTCGTGGGCTATGACCTGACCAAGGTAGATGGCGTGCGCCTGCTGAAGCACAGGACAGTGAAGCAAAAGAACAAGACCATGTTCCAGCTAGTGTTCGAGCGTACTCCTTTCTATGCCGAGATGGGTGGCCAAATCGGGGACACTGGCATCATTATTTCCGAGGACGGCGAGACCATCAAGATACTCAATACAATTAAGGAGAATAATCTCACGATACATATTGCAGAGAAAATTCCGTCTGACTGCACAAAAAGCTTCACCCTTATCGTAGACGAGGGCAGAAGGCTGAAAATCACGAACAACCACACTGCCACTCACCTACTGGACTTTGCCCTGAGGGAAATCCTAGGCAAGCACGTTGAGCAAAAGGGTTCTTACGTCGGCCCAGACTATTTCAGGTTCGATTTCTCGCATTTCCAGAAAGTAACGCCTGAGGAGCTGAGGAGGGTGGAGCATAGGGTAAATGAGCTGATTCGAGCGAATTATCCGCTTGAGGAAAAACGAGATGCCACAATGGACGAGGCGAAGGCATTGGGGGCCATAGCCCTGTTCGGGGAAAAGTACGGCGACGTTGTGAGGGTCGTGAAGTTCGGAGATTCCATAGAACTCTGCGGCGGAACGCATGCTCAGGCAACCGGTCAGATAGGCTATTTCAAAATCGTGAGCGAGTCTGCTATTGCCGCCGGAGTCAGAAGGATCGAGGCCGTTACCGGCGAGGAGGCTGAACAGATGATGGACAGGGCTCAGGACTTGCTTGGAAGCATCCGGGATTTGTTCAATAATGCTCCTGACATCTTCGTCGCAGTGAGCAAAATGGTGGCCGAAAACACGGATTTCCGTCACCAAGTGGAAAGCTTCATGAAAGAAAAAGCCGCGAAATTCGCCGAGGATCTTGCGAAGCGCAGCGAGCAGATAAATGGAATAAATGTTGTACGTTTCGAGCGCGACATGGACCCAGGCATATTCAGAGAAGCCGTGCTGCATCTGCAGAAAGAGGCAAAGAACATGGTGGTTGCAGCTGCTTTCGAACACGGGGGCAAGCCTCAGCTGACGCTGATGTATTCCAATGACTTGGTTGCAAGGGGCAAGAATGCGGGGACGGACATTCGACAGGCAGCGAAATGCATCCAGGGCGGAGGAGGAGGCCAGCCTGGGCTTGCTACCGCAGGCGGGCGCAATTCTGCAGGCTTGCGCGATGCTCTGGAAGCAATGATTAAGGCCGCTACGGAATGAATAGGTCCTGAATCAAGTTCAGGATGACTAAAGGATTCGGTCAGGATGACGAAAAGACTTGTTCTGAAATGACATGACATAGAGGATGAAGAGAATCGACAAATTCATATTGACTGCCTTCATAGGACCATTCTTCATGATCCTTCTGGTAGTCATCTTCATTCTCCTGATGCAATTTCTCTGGGTCTACATCGATGAGCTCGTGGGCAAGGGACTGAGTTTCAGCGTCATAGCCGAGTTCCTCTGGTGGGGCAGCTGCACCGTACTCCCTCTGGCTCTTCCACTAGCAACCCTCCTGGCGGCGATGATGACCATCGGGCAGATGGGCGAAAACAACGAGCTAATCGCAATGAAAGCTGCCGGCTTGTCACTAATGAGGATCATGACCCCAGTGCTGATTGCCTCGGCGGTAATCACCATTGGCACTTTCTTCGTCATCAATAAGCTGGTTCCAGTGGCCTACAATCAAATCTATACGCTCCGAGATGACATCAAGAAGACAAAGAACGAGATAAAGATTCCTGCAGGAACATTCTACGATGGAGTGGATGGCTTCGTGCTTAGAGTAGAGTCCAGGAACGATCGCACGGGAATGATGCACGACGTGATGCTGTACGACCACAGCGAGAACAGAGGTGACACGAGGCTCACTCTGGCGGACTCTGCCATAATGCAGATGTCTAAGGACAAGACCTACATTACGTTCAAGATGTTCAATGGGATCAATTATCAGGAAGACAATCAGATAAACTTCAAAGACACGACCCTGCAGCTGCAAAGGATAGACTTCACTAAACAGGAGATGGTGATTCCGCTCGAGAATTACGCCTTCCAGAAATCTGACAGCGCACGGTTCGGCGACCAGGTTAAAGCCCTGCCGCTCAGAATACTGAAAGTCGAGAAGGATTCTCTCACTGTCGTTCGTGACAGTGCCACCAGAAGCCAGCTTAGGTTTATGGCTGCGCCTTCTGGGTTCACCCTTAGAAACCAGCTGGACACGTCCGTCAAAAGCGGAATAACGAGGAATTTTTCAGACCCTGACTTTCTGAAATTCACCGACAAGGCAGCGATGTGCGAAGCTTACAAGAGGGCATCGGAAGTAACGAAGCAGATAGAAAGCCAGCTTGTAAGCTACCAGTTCGAATCTTACGACTACACGGTGAGGCTAAGGTACGCCAAGCTGGAATATCTCAGACGCTATGGCCAAGCTCTGGCCTGCTTCGTGATGTTCTTCATCGGGGCTCCAGTCGGAGCCCTCATCAAGAAAGGAGGCGTGGGCGTGTCAGCCATCGTCTCCATTCTCTTCTTCGTCCTCTATTGGATCATCGACATCACAGGAGTCAAGCTTGCCAGAGATGGCTCCATAAGCCCATGGGTGGGGGCATTCAGTTCCGCATTGGTGCTCTTCGCCATAGGCTTGTTCCTGACATGGAAAGCAGCGCGCGATTCCGAGATATTCAATGGGGATAACATCAAGAACAGCTGGAGGAAAGTCAAGAGCAAGGTGGCCGGCTTCTTCAAGAAGACCAGGATCATCTACATGGGCACCCCTGAATTCGCAGTTGAGCCGCTGAAGGCGCTGCTGGAGAATAGGTTCAATGTGGTTGCCGTCGTGACAGTCGCAGACAAGCCAATCGGCAGAGGCCAGAAGATGGGAGAAAGCGCCGTGAAGAAATTCGCAATGGAAAGAGGGATTCCTGTATTGCAGCCTCTGAAACTGAAGGATCCAGCGTTCTTGGAACAGCTCCGCAGCTACAAGGCCGACTTGTTCATAGTGGTCGCTTTCAGGATGCTGCCCGAAGAGGTCTGGAGCATGCCGAAGCTGGGCACTTTCAATCTGCATGCAGCCTTGCTGCCACAATACCGCGGAGCCGCCCCGATAAACTGGGCAGTCATCAATGGAGAGCAGCGCACCGGAGCCACCACGTTCATGATTGACAAGAACATAGACACTGGCGGAATCATTCTGAGGCAGAGCATCAAGATCGGCGAGGACGAAACCGCCGGTGACATCCACGACCGCCTGATGCAGATTGGGGCCGAGCTGGTGGTTCAGACTACAGAAGGCATAATAGAGCACACGGCGGACACCCGGGTGCAGAGGAGCTTCATCCAAGGTTCTGAAGTGCTGAAGCCAGCACCGAAACTCACCAGAGAGCTCTGCCACATAGATTGGAACGATTCCACGAAACAGATTTTCAATCTGATCCGAGGCTTGAGTCCTTATCCGGCAGCCTACACGGAATTGGCTGTCGAAGGGAAAGAGCCTGTTCAATTGAAGGTTTTCTCCGCCGAGAAGGCTTCAAATGATGATTTCATGAATATGTTGCATTCCGCCGGCCTCGGCGCAGCAACGCCTGGGACGATCCTATCCGATGGGAAGTCTTATTTAGCGATAGCTACTGCCGACGGCGCCATCTACCTTAAGGATGTGCAGCTCTCTGGAAAGAAGCGCATGGAAATCAATGCTTTCCTCGCAGGTTTCAGGAATATAGAGACTTACAAGACTACGGATGGAACTTCCAAGGCCGAAATAGCCAAGACGAAATCATGAAAACAGCTGTAATATTAGGGGCTGGGGACTTTCCAAGGGCTGAATATCCGCTCTACCTACTTCGGCAGGCAGACATAATAATATGCTGCGATGATGCTTTCGAGGGCTTCCTGAAGCACCGAGACAAAATATTCAAAGAAAAACGGTTGCCTGATGCCGTCGTTGGCGACATGGACTCACTCTCGCCGAAACTTCGAGAAGAATATTCCAGCATCGTGCATCATTTCACCGAGCAGGAACACAACGACCAGACCAAGGCCTTCCGCTTCCTGATGGAGCATTGGCCGAATGTCGGCATAGTCCATATTCTTGGCGCCACTGGGAAAAGAGAGGTACATACCATCGGGAATATGTCGCTTCTGATGGAATATGCCCGTGAGTGCGGAGCCTGCGGTTTTCCCGCGAATGGCGCCCCATACGTGGACATGGTCTCCGACAGGGCGACCATATTCGCTCTCACCGATTCATGCTCCCTGCAAGTCGGGGAAGGCCGCCCAGTCTCCATATTCAGTCCAGACAATTCATTGAACATAAAGTCTTCCGGGCTGCAGTGGCCTCTGGACCACGTCGTCTTCGACAACTGGTGGAAGGCGACCCTCAACAGAGCCTCCGCAGACACGGTGACCCTCACCTTCTCCCACCCTTCCATCGCCCTCATCGTGCTGGAATAGAGCATATTCATAAAGTTGGCAAGGCCCGGACGCATCGGGGCGAATCACATGGACCCTCATCGTGCTGGAATAGAGCATATTCATAAAGGCATGTCCTTATTGGGAAAGAGCATATTCCTAAAAAAATGGTATATTCGTGAAAACCAATTAATATTCTGATGAAAACTAAAGACGTCGCCCTCGTGCTGTCTAGCGGCGGTCCCAGAGGATTCGCCTACATCGGAGCCATTGAAGAGCTGGAAGCCAGAGGCTACAGCATCACTTCCGTGGCAGGGTCCTCAATAGGTTCCCTCGTTGGCGGAATCTACGCCGCAGGGAAGCTTCCAGAATTCAAGGAATGGCTGTTCTCGCTCAATAATTTCAAGCTGATGAGGCTGCTCGACTTCTCCATCAACAAAAGATATCTCCTCAAAGGCATGAAAGTGATGGAGGCAATCGAATCCGTCGTCCCGAACGTGAAAATCGAGGATCTGCGAATCCCTTACGTGGCTGTAGGAACAGACCTCTACACCGGCGAGCCGGTGGCATTCCGGAAAGGGAAGCTTTTCGATGCCATAAGAGCCTCCATTTCAATTCCTAGCCTGTTCATGCCTAGCAAGAACGGCTGGCGCACTTTCGTGGACGGAGGGCTCGTAAGCACCTTCCCTCTGGAATATGCGCAGCGGAATGGGCACGACATTCTGGTGGGCTTCGACGTGAACGTCACAGATGCGGACATAATAGAAGCATTCCTGAAAAACGCATACAGACAGAGACAGGAAGCCGAAAAATCCAAAAACGAGGCTCGTGACGTGGTTAGGTACGTTTCCGGCTTGAAAGACATTTCGATGCTGGAAAAGGTCAAGCTGATTGGCAGCGAGGGCCAGAGAATGATCAAGAAAGCGCTCAACAGCGAAAAAGTCAAGTCGCCGGTGTCCGCCGATGATAATTATTTCTCCATCATCACTAGATCATTTGCCATCGCCAATCACACGATAGCGAAGCTGGAGACACGGCTCTACCCTCCTGACATACTCGTTCAGATGAGCTTCGACTCCTACGGAGCCATCCCGGACTATGCCAAGGGAAACGAAATCTCCGAAAAAGGCCGCATGCTCATGGCCGAGGCTTTGGATAAATACGAGAAAGAGCATCAGGCCTGAAAAAATATTAAATAATAAGTAATATGTAAAAGTCGAGGAAACGATTTTTTGCTATATTTGTCTAAAACGTTAACGATTTTTTCCCAATGCTCAGAAAAATCAGAATCACCGTGGCGTTGATCTTGTTCGCCGCAATCACACTGCTGTTTCTAGACATTTCAGGAGCTCTTCATCACTGGCTTGGCTGGCTGGCAAAAATACAATTCCTCCCGGCAGTGATGGCCCTGAATGCAGTGGTGATCATAGCCTTGTTATTGCTCACGATCCTGTTCGGACGTGTATATTGCTCGACCATCTGTCCTCTCGGAGTGTTCCAGGACGGCATTTCATGGTTAAGCGCAAGACGCAAAGGCAAGAAAGCCAGGTTCACATATTCAAAGGAAATGAAATGGCTGCGCTATGGCATATTCGTAATATTCGTAATTGCCCTCGTCGCTGGTATTCATTTCATCGTGTCTCTGCTGGCGCCGTACAGCTCTTACGGTAGATTCGTCCAGAACCTTTTCTCCCCTATCTATCATTGGGGCAACAACCTGCTGGCATATTTAGCCGAGCGCCGCGACAGCTATGCTTTCGTGACAAAAGAGGTGTGGATCCGCAGCCTGCCGACATTCATCATCGCCGCTGCCACGTTCGTGATAGTGATTGTCCTTGCCTGGAGAGGCGGCAGGACATATTGCAACGACATCTGCCCTGTGGGAACCACGCTTAGCTTCTTCTCGCGCTTCGCCATGTTCCGCCCGATGATTGATTCTTCGAAATGCACAAAATGCCATTCATGCGAAAAGCATTGCAAGGCTTCTTGCATAGAGATTCAGAAAGATGTCCAAAGAATAGATTACAGCCGGTGCGTGGACTGCTTCGACTGCCTGGATAATTGCAAATTCGGCGCTTTGAAATA
Organism: uncultured Bacteroidales bacterium; assembly: GCA_900316045.1. Taxonomy (GTDB): domain Bacteria; phylum Bacteroidota; class Bacteroidia; order Bacteroidales; family UBA932; genus Cryptobacteroides. The sequence continues at coordinate 27,929 of ONBM01000023.1, forward strand.
CAAGTTTGCCTGGGGCGCTCCCAAGGCACAGGTGGATGCCGGTAAAGTGAAGACAGCCGGCGAGACTGCGCAAGATCAGGGGAGGAGGGCTTTCCTAATAGGAGGGGCTACAATCTTGGGTGCTTCCACATTATCTCAGTTTGCGGCTCAAGCCCAAGCCGACTCTACCGGAACGAAGAAATTGGACGGCGGGTTCGCCGAAATAGTGCCTAAGCAGGCTCCGCCGAGAGAGGTTCCGATTACTCCTTTCGGCTCGGAGAGCGTCAAGGCATTCTACCAGCATTGCACCGCTTGCCAGCTGTGCGTATCGGTATGCCCGAACGATGTCCTGCGGCCATCAAGGAGCCTCAGCCATCCGATGCAGCCAGAAATGTCTTACGAGAGGGGCTACTGCCGTCCCGAGTGCACGAAATGCTCTGAGGTCTGCCCGGCCGGAGCCATCATCAAGATCACTCCCGAGGAGAAGACTCAGTGGAAGGTCGGTACAGCCAGCGTCAATTACGATTTGTGCATAGTGAATAAGGATACGGTGAGCTGCGGCAACTGCGCCAGGCACTGTCCGGTGGGAGCCATCATGATGGTGCGCAAAGATCCTGAGAACAAAGAAAGCCTCCGAATCCCAACCGTGAACGAGGAGAAATGCATTGGCTGCGGAGCTTGCGAAAACCTCTGCCCTTCAAGGCCGATCAGCGCCATTACAGTCAACGGTTACGAGGTTCACCATTTATCTTAATTGAATATGAAAAAGGAAAGCAATAAATTGAGTCGCCGCGAGTTCTTGAAGGATTCAGGAATAGCTGCTGCCGCAGTCGGCGCCGTGGCGATGGCTGGGGCTTGCGCTCCAAAAAAAACCGCAGAAGTGCTCGGCGGAGAAACCTCCGCCAATCCGGACAGCGTTCTTGACACTGGCAAGATGGAAATGCGAACTGCTGGCAATGGAGATAAGGTATCCTTGCTGGGATATGGATGCATGAGATTCTCGGTGAAGAAAGGCGCTGACGGGAAGGATGTCGTAGATCAGGAAAACGTCAACAACCTGATTGATTACGCCTTGGCACACGGCGTGAACTATTTCGACACGTCCCCAGCCTACATCAGAGGGCAGTCGGAGGGCGCTGTCGGGCAGGCGCTTAGCCGTCACGACAGGAAAGACTATTTCATAGCCACGAAGCTATCCAACTTCAATGATGCTTCGCGGCAGGCATCGTTAAAGATGTATCAGGACTCCTTCAAGTACTTGAAGACCGACTACATCGATTTCTATCTCCTCCACGCCATCGGAAGAGGCGGAGTGGATGCTTTCAACGTCCGCTACGTGGATAACGGAATGATGGATTTCCTGATGAAAGAGCGAGAGGCAGGCCGAATACGCCAGCTGGGATTCTCTTTCCATGGCAACCAGGCGCAGTTCGACTCCCTGCTCGCTCTTACCGACACGTACCATTATGATTTCGTGCAGATTCAGATGAATTACTATGACTGGAAGCATGCTGACGGAGAGAGGAACGTGAATGCAGAATATCTTTACGAACAGCTGGACAAGAGGAACATCCCTATCGTAGTCATGGAGCCTCTGCAAGGTGGCAGGCTGGCGAATCCGGCGGAAAACATAGCCAGAAGACTGAAGGAGAGAGATGCTCAGGCGACGCTTGCATCCTGGGCTTTCAGGTACGTTGGCTCTCACCCTAGGATTCTCACGATTCTCAGCGGCATGGTCTACATGGAGCATCTGAAAGACAACCTGAAGACATTCATGGACTTCAAGCCTCTCACTGAAGAAGAGATGTCCTATTTGGACACCACTTTAGCCGATGCCATAGCTAATTACCCGCTCATAGACTGCAACGATTGCAAGTATTGCATGCCTTGCCCATACGGGCTGGATATTCCTGGAATATTCAAATATTATAATAATTGCATCAATAACGGTGATTTTGCCCAGACGAAGGAGCAGGAAAACTATGACAAACTGCGCAGGGCATTCTTGGTAGGCTACGACAGGACCATCCCATCCGACAGGCAGGCAAGCCATTGCACCGGATGCAACCAGTGCGTGATTCACTGCCCTCAGAGCATTGAAATCCCGAAAAGGATGCGCCAGATCGACCGATACATCGAAAAGCTAAAGCAGAACACGCTGTAAGGATTTTCCGCAGGCGATTCCCCTAGGCGATTTCCCTAGGCGATTTCACCAGCCGATTTCACCCTCATGCCTGCCTGCTGGACGGAATCCGTCTGGGCGATTTCACCAGCCGATTACTCCAGGCGGGCGATAAAAAATTTCAAGATATTAAGGATTATTCCTATATTTGCAGTCCCGTCTCCGTTTGGAACGGGACTCATTGGTTACTGGAGAGATGCTCGAGTGGCTTAAGAGGCACGCCTGGAAAGCGTGTAAACTCCCAAAGGGTTTCCCGAGTTCGAATCTCGGTCTCTCCGCCAGAAGTCCTGGACATGAATATGTTCGGGACTTTTTCGCTCTCCTCGTGGACTGTCTCTCACTTAGGAAAAACGAGGCTTCTGGTAACGCTGTAGTCACAGTGGTCGCTGTGGTCACTGTCGTCGCTGTAGTCACAAAAGGTTCATCCATGCCCTCGCCCAGAAGTACGAGAGAATTACATTTATCGGCAACGGCATAGTGCCACCGGCTGGCTTGTAATGAAGAGCCTTGTCGCCCACC
>ONBM01000047.1 GCA_900316045.1 uncultured Bacteroidales bacterium
TTTATCCGTAAGTATATGATTATGAATATGTTAAAGTTTAACCAATAAAATCGAGATCCATTTTTATTTGGATTTCAACTGGAAAGGGTTTTGGACTTGTTCCGATGATTCCTCAAATTAGTTTATGCATCTTCAGTCGCTGCTGCAGGTCTCGGTGACCGGGGCAGACGTGTTCCAATAGGGCATGGAACTCTGGGCCGTGATTGAGGTAGCGCAAGTGGCAGAGCTCGTGGAGCATTATGTAGTCGCGAAGCTCAGCCGGTATCCTCACCAGGTTGAGGTTCAGGTTGATATTGCCCTTCGCCGAGCAGCTGCCCCAGTTTGAGGAATTGTGCTTTATCCGCACCTGATTGTAATGAAAACCGTATTTCTTTGCAAGTTCAGCTAGGCGAGGTGGCAGTTCATTTTTCGCCTGCGCCCTCAAAGCTTCAATTTCGGAGGCCGAAGATGCATATTCATTGCCAATCCTTTCCTTCTGCCGCGCCTGAGCTTTCAGCACCCAGTCCCGCTTAGCCATGAAGAACTCCAACCCATCCTTATAGGGAACGAAGTAGGGGAGAGTAACGGTTACGCCACCTTTAGCGCTCACCCGCAGCGAGAGTCTCCTTGTTCCAACGCGCTTCACCAGCCGTACCTTCCCGGCATATTCGTCTATAAATACTTTCAGCATAAAAATGTTTCCCTAAAAAAGGGAAACTTTTATGAAATCTTTCTCAAAATAAGGGAAAGATTAATCGTGGATTATTATTGCTGGTTTGCGTCCAGCGCCGTGGACATATCTTCCGCACTTGGGATGACATCGCAATTGCCGTGGGCGTCGGCTGCTTGCACCTTGGCGAAATAAAGAATCACCAGGGCAAGGACTACCGCTGCTATTGCGAATATGCTGAAATATAATGTCTTTGGCATGATGTCTATCATGCTTTTGGCATTCTTCACCGTCTCCCCGCCGAATTGCGTCACGAGAACGGCCAGCAGGTTGTTTGAACAGTGCATCAGCATGGTGAGTTTAAGAGAGCCTGTTTTGTAGTAGACGAAACCGAACAGGGAGCCAATCAGCAACGCAGTTATTCCTTGCCAGTAATTGCCATGGATGGCAGCGAAGAACAAGGCGGAAATGAATATGGCCAGGGCAGGTGACATCCCTCTGCTGTCAATGTCTCTGCTGAGGCCGTCGTTGTGCGAGTAATTCAGAAGGCCGCGCAGGATGATTCCTCGGCACAGCCATTCTTCCAGCACGGGAGCGAATATGCAGGTCGTCACTATGCTCACCCATAGCGGACCATCCAGAATCGCCTCCATGGCTTTCATGAGATTGTCATCCATTTCAGGCAGAACGCTGTTCAGCAGTTCTGTCATGAAAGAAAGTGACAATGTGCCCAGAATGACTAAAAGAGCCGCGCCGAAGCCTCCAGCTTTCCCGAAGTGGTTGCTGTCCAAGGCATAGCCTCTGTCAAACATTGAGTTCTGGCTGCTTTTGAGCCTTACGAAAATGAAAACTGGAATGAACTGGACAGGATACATTATGAGCATCATGTAACTCATCTTGAAGCCTGGCAAGAACAGATTAAAACATAAGACGACGATTCCGGCGAGAATCATTCCAACTATGAACCAGCCTAAGACAGCGAATAGCCCGCCTACTGACGGCGTGTACCACGAGCAAGCCGAGAGCAGGTCGTAGTTTTTCTGAACTGGCCTATTCTTGAAAAATGACATATTCTTAAAATATTTAAAAATCTGCCAGCAACGGCTTGACCGCTACCGGCAGATGAGATATATCCATTAATATATTACTTCTTCCAGAGCGGGGTAGGGTATATTCCTTTATCTACCAGTTCTTTGAATTTGGCAACCACTCCTGGGCGGTCCTCCTTGTAGGTGACTCCGAACCAATGAGAGTCGGTCGAAAGCACCTCACATTTGTAGTTGTCCTCCTTCATCATCACGTCTACTGCGTATGGAATGTAGAATTCCTTCTTCAGTTCGTTGATGTTCTCGCTGAGGAATCTGTCAAAGACTTCCTCGCTCAGGGAGAAATAGTCAGGAGTGAAGCCCCACATATTCATAGAGCAGAGTGCCTTAGCGTCAAGCTCGATATGCGTCTGCCCCGTGACTGTGTTGTCGCCATAAACTTTTCCGTCGGCTTCCTTGCCAACGTTCACGTGCTCTGCCACTCCGGTAAGGTGCTGGGATGCATCGTAGTAGCATATGCCTCTGGAGACTTTTCCATTCTCGGAGAGGGTATGGTCAAGTTCGAAGCCCACTATGCTGCATATTCCTTTAGAGTTTTCATGTGCCTTAAGCCAGTCGGCAATGGTCTTGAAAGAATCTTTTCCGTAGAAGTCGTCGCCATTTATGACGGCGAAAGGCTCGTGTATGACATCTTTTGCCATGAGCACGGCGTGAGCCGTCCCCCAAGGTTTCTGTCTTTCAGGGTTCAGCGTGTATTTGGATGGAATCTTGTCGAGCTCCTGAATCACGAAATCGAACTCCAGCGGGGTGCCGTCAGGGCATTTCACGCCAGAGTATTTCTTCCTCACTGTTTCTTCGAACTCATCCTTGAAATATTGCCTGACTATGTAGACAACCTTTCCGAATCCAGCATTAACTGCATCGAAGATAGAGTAATCGATGATAGTCTCTCCGCTAGGGCCGAGGCCGTCCATTTGTTTCAGTCCGCCGTAACGGCTGCCCATTCCAGCAGCCAGAACGAGAAGTGTAGGTTTCATTGGCTTGAGATTTTATTATCTAGTTTTCACAAATTTAGTTATTTTTGCGCAAATAACCTTCGTAATCGTGGGAAAGTTCAAAGACATTTGGGACAAAGACAAGGATGGCTCGAACGCTGAAAAGCGCTCTTTCGTGCGATATGCGATAGTGGCTACAGCGGTTTTCATTATCCTGGTTGGATTCCTGAACAAGAATAACCTTGTGCGCTGGATTCGGTCTGGAATAGAAATCCAGCAGCAAGAGCGTCAGATTAAGGAATATGAGGCTGACATAAAGGATATGGAGGAGAAGATCAATGGCCTGACGACAAGCAAGGACTCCTTGGAGGAATATGCCCGCGAGAACTTTAATTTCGCCGAGCCGGGCGATGACGTGTACATTCTAGAAGACGAGAAATAATATGGAATTGAATTCTTTAACGGCGGTCTCTCCCATCGATGGGCGTTATGCTTCGAAGACAGAGGCCTTGAGGCAGTATTTCAGTGAATATGCTTTCATCCGCAACAGGGTGAGGGTTGAGGTTGAATATTTCATCGCTCTTTGCGAAATTCCTTTGCCGCAGCTCGCTGACTTCGGGGAGGGGAGCGGCTTTTCAAAGGAAGATCTCTTTTCGAGATTGCGTTCGCTATATACGAATATGAAGCCTTCCGATGCCGTGCGAGTTAAGGAAATAGAGAAAATCACGAACCACGACGTGAAGGCAGTGGAATATTATATTAAGGAGCAATTCAAGGCTTTAGGAATATCCCGCTGGCAGGAGTTCGTGCACTTCGGGCTTACTTCGCAGGACATCAACAACACGGCTCAGCCGCTCATGCTGAAGGAAGCTCTTGAGAATGAATATATTCCCAAGCTTTCCGAGGTGGTTTCCGCAATTGAGGCGGATGCGCAGGAGTGGAAGGACGTGCCTATGCTGGCGAAGACTCACGGGCAGCCTGCGACGCCTACCCGCCTGGGGAAGGAGTTCGAGGTGTTCGTGGTCCGCGCGCGCGAGCAGATGAGGCAGCTTTCGGAGCTTTCCTACCCTGCCAAGTTCGGCGGGGCTACAGGGAACATGAATGCCCACAAGGTCGCTTATCCTTCGATCGACTGGGTTGCCTTCGGGGACGAATTCGTGGCCTCTCTTGGGCTGAAAAGGTCTTTCCCCACGACGCAGATTGACCACTATGATAACCTTGCGGCCATTTTCGATTGCCTTCGGAGAATAAATACTGTTCTCATTGACTTTTGCAGGGATGTCTGGACTTATATTTCCATGGAATATTTCCACCAGCAGGTGGCGAAGAACGAGGTTGGCTCTTCTGCCATGCCACATAAAGTGAATCCGATTGATTTCGAAAACGCTGAAGGGAACCTCGGGATGGCGGACGCGGTGCTTACATTCCTTTCGATGAAGCTTCCGATTTCTCGCTTGCAGAGGGACCTGACAGATTCCACCGTGCAGAGGAACGTGGGCGTGCCGATTGCCCATGGGCTGATTGCTTTGGCTTCGTTGAAGAAAGGACTCGGAAAGCTGATTCTTAATCGTTCCGCCATCGATGCCGACCTGCATCGCAACTGGGCCGTGGTCGCCGAGGCCATTCAGACAATCCTCCGCCGCGAGAACTATCCGAACCCGTACGAGACGCTGAAGAATCTCACGCGCACCGGTGCCGCAATCGACGAGTCCACCATATCTAATTTCATAGATTCTCTGGACGTCTCCGATTCCGTCAAGGCAGAGCTCCACGCCATCACCCCGTGGAACTACACCGGCTTCTAGGCTGATGCCACCCTGAACGGCTCCGCCCTCGTCATCCTGTATTTGCAGAGAGAAGATATAAAAGATTAAATTAGCAGAATCCTGAACTTGATTCAGGATCATGATATTCTAAATAAATGAAACTGTTGAAATATTTATTATTGACCTTTCTACTGATGATTTTCGTGCCAAACCTTGGCGCACAGAGTTTTGTGGAGAAAGTCATTGCTTTGCAGTCCCAGACGATCGAAGGCAAGTGGAACGGAAAGATTCAGCTAGGGGCACAGACTCTCACTTTTATTTTTGAAATCGACACTACAAGGAATGAAGTGACCTTCGGAGTCATCGAGCAGGGTGCGACCGGAATTCCCACCACGGTGGAGTTCCTGGGACCTGATTCCATTTCGGTAAAGAGCGAAATGGCCAAATGTACATATTCAGGTAAGCTTCAAAGTGGCATAATCAAAGGCAAATTCGCACAGAATGGTTATCAAATGCCTCTCGACCTTATTCCAGGCGATGTTAAATTCGTAAGGCCCCAGGAGCCATCGGAACCTTTTCCTTTCAAGACGGAGGAAGTGAAGTTTCGCAACGAGGCGGCAGGGGTTGATCTGGCTGGCACTCTGAACTGGCCTGAAGGTTACAAACAAGGTGATTCGGTGCCTGCTGTGCTGTTCATTACTGGCAGTGGCAAGCAGAATCGTGACGGGGGATTGTTCGGGCATAAACCTTTCTTGGTTCTTTCTTACGCTCTTGCAAAGGCAGGAATCGCAAGCTTGGTTTATGATGATCGTGGCGCAGGCTCGTCAACCGGCGATTTCAATTCTGCAAATGTCGCTGATTTTGCGGAGGATGCGGCTGCAGGACTTGCATTTCTGAGGAACATTCCGGCTTTTTCGAGAATCGGAGTAATCGGTCATAGCGAGGGCGGTCTCATTGCTTACATGCTTGCGAGCGAGAATAAAGCCGACTTCATTGTGAGCATGGCTGGTCCGGCCATGCCGATAGACTCGCTGATCTTCGTCCAACTGAACACTTTGGCGAGGCTCCAGGGAGCAGGGGATGGGGTCTTCAAGAGCGTCTCCCAAGCCAGGCAGTACATGCTTGCAGCCAGCGGCAATTCCCCTGTGACTGAATATTTCCTGAATATCAAGCCTGCAGAATACGTTAGCAAGATTACTTGCCCGGTGTTTGCGTTGGACGGCAGCTTGGACCCGAATGTGCCGCCAGAGGAGAACATCGCTGCGCTCAAAGCTAATCTTCCGGGACCAGTCATAGATGCCTCCGGCAAGGCTGACGTTAAGGATGCCGTGCAAATGGTCAAGCTGTACCCTGGCCTGAACCATCTATTCCAGCATGCCACTACTGGCAACCCGATGGAAATCTCTTCAATCGAGGAAACAATCTCTCCAGAAGTCATAACCGACATCATCGCGTGGATTAAGTCTTTAAGAATATTCCACGGTTAGTAGTTCATGCCGAAGTACCACAATGGGATGACGGATCCGTGCCCGGTTTCGATGTCGTCTTTCACTATGATTCCATTGTTCACATCATTCGCGACCTCCAATCAATGTCGCCATAAAGATAACGAAAATGCTTCTGAGTGGTCTGCCGAAGCATCTCATCTTGATATTGATATAAAATTTCGTCGACCATGATTGTTCTTGTATTTTCTGCGAATATACTAAAAAATCCCTATAATAGGGACGATTTACCTAAATCTTGTCACTATTACGGGGATTTATTGCGAGCGTCTGAATTATTGCGCAGTGTGTCAGGTGCCTTAAAGTTGCCCGTTGAGAAGGCGCCAGAGGATGACTGTGTGACGGGCTTCGGCGACGTCGTGGACGCGGAGGATGTTTGCTCCGCCTTGGAGGGCAGCGAGGTGGGCGACTTGTGTGCCTGGAAGGGCTTCGGAAGGCGTGATGCCGAGCGGCTTCCAGATCATGCTCTTCCTGGAGACGCCTACGAGAAGCTGTTTGCCAAAAATCGCCAGCTGAGGTAGCTCACGCAGTAGTTGCCAGTTCTGTTCGACGGTTTTTGCAAAGCCATAACCAGGGTCAAGAATCCAGTCGGAAATGCCGAATAGCACGGCTCGCTGAGAGAACTCGGCGAAGAAGTCTTTCAGTGCCGAGGTCACGTCATCATAGTCCGTGAGGCTCTGCATGGTCTTGGAGTCTCCGCGGGAATGAGTGGCTATGTAGGTGAGTCCTAGTCGTCCCACCAGCGACAGCATTTCGTCTGATCCTCCGCTTATGTCGTTGACTATGAACGGCCCGAAAACATCGTACGCCTTCTGGACTATCTCTGGCCTGAATGTGTCGATGGACACGGCAAAGTTTTTATTCCCGCCCTTTGAGTCATCTGGCGAAGAACCGTCTACCGAACGGCTGCCCCGCTTATCGCTCAGAAGCCTTAGGGCAGGCTCCAGCCTTTTCCACTCAGTCTCCTCGTCAACAGAATCAGAGCCAGGCCGGGTGGAGCAGGCTCCTAGGTCGATGATGGCGGCTCCATCTGCGACCATCGAGCGTACCCTGTCCAGAAATGTTTCTGGAACGAACTTGCCGTCAGCTGAAAGAACTCTGCTTCCGGCATAAAAAGAATCGTCGGTGAGATTGACGATTCCCATTATCTGAATATTTCTCTGTGAATTCGCAGGCGCAGATTCTCGCCTGGCCTCTCTTACGTTAAAATCTTGTCTAGTGTTTTCCATGATGCTCCAAAAATAGTCAAAATTGTGGTATCTTTGCGAAGTTTTTTCAAAACAGCTTCTAAGAATATGCTAATCGTCATTGAAGGGTTGGACGGCTCCGGCAAGTCTACTCAGGTTCGGAAACTGAAGAAATACCTGGAAGGAAAGAACGACAAGTTCGAATATATTCACTTCCCTAGGTATGATGCCCCTGTGTACGGCGACCTCATCAGCAGCTTCTTGAGGGGCGATTTCGGTTCCATGAACGAAGTGCACCCTAAGCTTGTGGCCCTCCTTTATGCAGAGGATCGTCATGGGGCTGCACCTACCATGAAAAAGACCCTTGCAGAAGGCGGAGACGTGCTTCTGGACAGATACGTTTATTCAAATATCGCCTACCAGTGCGCTAAAGTGGCAGACACGAAGGCAAGGGAGGCGCTTAGGCAGTGGATCTTCGACACTGAATATGGTGCATTCGGCCTTCCGAAGCCAGACTTGAACATATTCCTGGATGTGCCTATCTCGTTCGTCAAGAGCGAGCTGGAGGCGGCTAGGAAGGGAAAGGACAGGGAATATCTCCATGGCGCTCAGGATGTGCACGAGGCGGATATCGAGTTCCAGAAGCGAGTGAGAGATGTTTATAGGCGCCAGGCTGAGCTGGATCCTAAGTTCATTTCTATCGACTGCTCCGACGAATTCGGAGACATGCTGCCCCCAGACGACATATTCGCTAAAATCGTCAAGGAGGTTGAATCATTGAAGTGCAGTGAAAATGTAGGTTCCAAGGCCGCTGCTTCGCGAAAACAAGATATTAAATGAAAAAATTCCATTACAGGCTAAGAAGATTCTGCGCATTCCTGATAGGCGCCACATTAGTAGTCGCAGGCGTTTTCAAATTGATGGATCCCGTGGGCACAGGGCTCATCATGGAGGACTATTTCAAGTTCCTTCACATTCAGTTCCTGGACCCTGCCGCCAAAGTGCTGGGTACCCTTCTTGCCCTGTTCGAGACTATTGTGGGAAGTGCCTTGGTGACAGGGGTCTGGCGAAGGATCACCGCAATCGTGACATCTGCGATGGTGGCATTTTTCACCATCCTTACGCTCATTCTTGCCATAGTCAATCCTTCCATGGACTGCGGCTGCTTCGGAGAGGTGGTCCACCTTACCAACCTTCAGACATTCTTTAAGAACCTGGTGCTGCTGGCATTGGCTGCCATTGCGTTTCTTCCCATCAATGAATATGGCGATGCGAAGAAACTGAAATATATCGCTTTCTGGATCTCCGCGGCCTCGATGGCTGGATTTTCGATATATTCATGGCTCACCATCCCTATGGTTGACTACACGGCTTTCAAACCGGGTAGCGAGCTCTATGCATCGATGGACAATCCATCCGAGGCATACGACGACATGGAGACAAAGGTGATTTACGAGAAAAACGGCCAGGAAGGCGCATTCCCTCTAGATAAGCTGCCTGACTCAACATGGACATACGTGAGGACTGAGACGGTGCGCACTAATGATGCCGAGGAGAACGAGGCCTTTCCGCAACTCTCTTTTACCGATGCCGAAGGAAATTACCAGGACGAGCTGGCTACGGAAGGCGACGTGATGGTATGCTCTGCTTACAAGCCGGAGAAACTCAATGGAGGGGCTTGGGACAGGATGGCAGACGTCATGGAGACAGCGAAGAGTTCCGGATACGTTCCTATCGCGCTTGTGTCTTGTTCGCAGGAGACTTTCGATGGCCTGGGCTCCATTACCCCTGATGTGCGGTCGAGGCTGAAAAAATATGTTTATTTTGCTGATTTCAAGACGCTTGTGTCAGTGAATAGGGCAAACGGAGGCTACACTCTCTTCAACGATGGAGAATTGATTCGGAAATATTCCGCCCGCTGGAATCCTTCGTCATCCGAACTGCTGGATATGACAGACACTGATCCATCGGAAGAGATGCTGCATTATAGCACGGACGGCAGGCTGCATCTCCAGATGTTCTTCCTCTATTTGTTCATAGTGCTGGTGCTGATTTAATGAATATTCCACGCTTCTTGGTATATTTGTAAGTTTAAAGGATTATCATGGGACTGTTTGACAAAGGGGTACAGAAAACCAAGCAAAGCTTTTTCCAGAAGCTCTCCAGGGCTATCGTAGGTAAATCGAAGGTGGATGATGACGTGCTGGATGCCATAGAAGAGGCTCTGGTATCTTCAGATATGGGCGTAGACACGACCCTGAAGATTATCGACAGCCTCGAGTCGAGGGTGAAGAGCGACAAATACATGTCTTTGGACGAGCTGGCGGACATGCTCCGTGACGAAATCGGCGAGCTATTGAATGTAGGGGGCGAGATTTCGTCCGCTGAACCGTTCGACCTGACGAAAAAGCCGTTGGTGGTGATGGTCGTGGGAGTGAACGGGGTCGGAAAAACGACCACTATAGGCAAGCTGGCGGCGCGTTACAAGGCCCAGGGCAAGAAGGTGATCCTTGGCGCTGCGGACACATTCAGGGCCGCAGCAGTCGATCAGCTGCAGATTTGGGCAGACAGGGCTGGCGTGGACATCGTAAGGCAGAATCAGGGTTCCGATCCGGCATCCGTGGCGTACGACACCGTAAGCTCCGCAGTTGCGAAGAACGCCGACGTGGTGTTGATAGACACCGCCGGCAGGCTTCACAACAGGGTGGATCTCATGAATGAGCTTACTAAAATACGGAATGTGATGCGCAAAGTCATTCCTGACGCCCCTCACGAGGTGCTTTTGGTGCTAGACGCATCCACCGGCCAGAATGCCTACCAACAAGCCAAGGAATTCTCCAAGGCAACCGACATCACTTCGCTTGCGATCACGAAGCTGGACGGCACCGCCAAAGGGGGCGTGGTAATCGGCATTGTGGACCAGCTGAAAGTACCCGTGAAATTCATAGGAATTGGAGAGGGGATAGACGACCTGAAGCCTTTCGACAAAAAGGAGTTCGTGACGTCGCTTTTCTCCACAGGGGATTTGAAAGGATAGGAATATTAAAATTTAATGAAATATGAAGCTTTCTTATAATTGGCTTAAAGACTATTTGGAGTCGGATCTCACGCCGCAGCAGATTGCGGATGCGATGACGGCTATTGGAATTGAGGTTGATTCGGTTGAGGAACAGGAGGAGATTCCTGGTGGACTGGAAGGCGTGGTGGTCGCCGAAGTGATTGAATGCGAACCTCATCCTGATTCAGACCATCTGCACGTCACGAAAGTGAACGATGGCACTGGTGAGCCTTTGACGGTCGTCTGCGGTGCTCCAAATGTTTCAAAAGGCCAGAAAGTGCTTTTCGCCCGCATAGGAGCCGTGCTGCCAGGGGATTTCAAAATAAAGAAATCCAAATTGCGCGGCGTAGAGTCAATGGGAATGATCTGCGCCGAGGACGAGCTCGGCATAGGTACTGACCATGCGGGAATAATGGTTCTGCCGGAAGATGCCGTCGTTGGGACCCCAGCAAAGGAATATCTACATTTAAAGACCGAGGCCGTAATTGAATATGAGATAACGGCGAATCGCGTGGATGCCGCTTCGCACATCGGCGTGGCTCGCGACCTTTATGCCTGGATGCGGCTCAATAATATTCCTTGCAAGTTCCATTACCCGGACATAAGCGCATACAAGGACGACGATGGGAATGCCATTCCTATCGATGTCGAGGATGCGACAGCCGCACCTCGCTACACTGGAATAACGATTCGTGGCGCCAAAGTCGGCCCGTCTCCTGAGTGGCTTCAGAAGAAATTGATTTCAATCGGGTTGCGCCCGATTGACAATATCGTGGACGTGTCCAATTTCGTGCTGTTCGAGCTTGGTCAGCCGCTGCACACATTCGACGCTTCAAAGATAATAGGAGGGAAGGTTATAGTGCGAAGGGCGAAAGAGGGGGAGAAACTCGTTACCCTCGACGGCGTGGAAAGAACGCTTCATGCGACCGACATCGTGATTGCCAACGCAGACGTGCCAATGTGCCTGGCTGGAGTGTTTGGGGGGCAGGAATCAGGAGTGTCGGAAACTACTACCGACATATTCATAGAGAGTGCTTATTTCGATCCTGGCTCCATTCGGAAGACTTCCAAGAGCCAAGGCTTGCAGACCGATGCATCTTTCCGCTACGAGAGAGGGGCGGATCCATCAATCTGCGAATATGCTTGCAAGCGCGCCGCACTGCTTATTCAGGAGGTTGCCGGCGGCCATGTCGAGGGTAATATGCAGGAATTCTACCCAGAGCCGATTCGCAAGAAAGTCATTGACTTGGATTACGATAGGATCGAGGACTTCATTGGCAAGAAAATAGGCCACGACACCATCGAAAAAATCCTCGCTTCCTTGGCCTACGATTTCGTGGAAAGACGGCCGGACGGGGCGAAAGTCGCCGCCCCTACCTATATGGTGGATGTCAGCCGCGAGTGTGACGTGGTCGAGGAAATCCTGAGAATCTACGGCTACAACAACGTGGACCTGCCGATGCACATGAAGATGAGCGTGAACGCTACTCCGTCTCCGGAGCCTGAAGCTATCCGTAACGGGATTTCCAATTTCCTGGCAGCCAACGGCTTCGTAGAGACGATGAACAACTCGCTCACGAAATCGGCATACTATGCAGGCCTTAAGACTTATCCGGAAGAAAGGTGCGTGAGAATAGTGAATCCTTTGAGCACAGACCTCAATGTAATGCGCCAGAACCTCATATTCAATGGCCTCGAGGTGGTAGCATACAATGTCAACCGTCAAATGACGAACCTGAAATTCTTTGAATATGGCTCTGTTTACAGTCGCGACCCTCAGAAGGATGGCAAGACGCTGGATGCTTACGAGGAGCATCCGGCATTCGGCCTGTTCATGACAGGAACGCCGGAGAAGGCTTGGAACTTCCAGCCTGCCAAGAGTGACTTCTTCCAGCTTAAAGGCTATCTGGAGCTGCTGATGAAGCGTTTCGGCGCTGACCTTTATCAGATGCAGGCTGCTCCTGCGCCAGGAGATGTATTCAGTGAAGGAACTGCCTACACCATGCCAGGGCAGCAGATTCCGCTGGCAGTCATAGGCACGGTGCTTCCGGCTCTCGCGAAGAAATTCGACGTGAAGCAGCCAGTGTTCGCCTGCGAGATAAACTGGAACATGCTGTTCATTTTAGTGAAGAGAGACAAGGTTCATTTCACGGAGTTGCCGAAATTCCCTGAAGTCAGGAGAGATCTGGCATTACTCTTGGATGAGTCCGTAAGCTATGCAGACCTGCATAAAGCGGCATTCAAGACAGCGAAGAAGCTGCTGAAGAGCGTTTCTCTGTTTGATGTTTACAGAGGCGACAAAATCCCTTCCGAGAAGA
This sequence comes from uncultured Bacteroidales bacterium, assembly GCA_900316045.1. Classification (GTDB taxonomy): domain Bacteria; phylum Bacteroidota; class Bacteroidia; order Bacteroidales; family UBA932; genus Cryptobacteroides. The sequence continues at coordinate 12,525 of ONBM01000047.1, forward strand.
AGCAGTATGCCTTGAGCTTCGTTTTGCAGGATCCGGAAAAAACCCTCACTGATGAGGCTGTGGAGCAGATAATGTCAAAATTGCTGTCCTCATTCCAGAATCAGTTCGGTGCTGTTCTAAGATAATCAGATGAGACGATTCGTCGGCATATTCATTTCCATCCTGGTGGTGTGCGCATTAGCTTGCTCTTGCGCGCAAGGACCGAAGACAATTCCTCAGAAGAAGATGAAGGAAATATACAAAGAAATGTTCCTGGCCGACCAGTGGCTGAATAATAATCCGGACAAGCGTACCATGGCCGACACGACATGGTTCTACAAACCCATTCTGGAAAAGCATGGTTACACTCTGGATGATTATTATCACACGATAGCTGTTTATCTAGAAGACCCAAAACGATTCGTAGACCTTATGGATGATGTCTCCGCTATGCTTTCTTCTGAATCTGATCGCCTTATGGCAGAAGTGGATAGAGAAGATGTGGCGTCAGGTAAGCATGCGGCAAGCGCAAAGTGGAAAATCGGTTATCGTAATGATGACCTGAAAGTCATTACTAAGGGCTACAAGATGACGAAAAAAGCGGACAGCGTCTGGTATCCGAAACCTATCGTGGAAGACACTGTGTTCTCAGGCCCTGAAATGTTTTTCGATGAATTGCCGGATCCAGTGCCTGACTCTCTTAAAGCGGATGCTGAAGCTTCGGGGCTCCCCAAGGCGAAGGAATTAAATGATGAGGATAAGGTAATAAAAAATATATCTGTAATTAATGCTATGCCTGTCCTTAAAGCCAAAACGAAATGAATAGAATAGCGGCCTCATATGTTTTTCCTCTTGGAGGAAGTGAGCCTATCAGAAACGGATACATTGAATATGCTGACGACGGAACAGTCGTCTCCCTCGGAGCTTGCGGGAATCCTGGTGGCGAGAGCGATTTTCTGGACGGAGAGGCAATAGTGCCAGGTTTCGTGAACGCCCACTGCCACGTGGAGCTTTCTTACATGAAAGGCTTGTTCAAGAAAGGCACCGGAATGGCTGGCTTCATCGATCAGATTAATGCCCTTCGAGACACCAAGCCGATGGGAGAGAAGCTCTCTGACATTCAGTTCTGGATGGATGCGATGTGGTCGAGGGGCGTGCAGGCCATGGCTGACATAAGCAACTGCGCAGACTCGTTCGAGATAAAACGAAAATCCCCGATGTACTCAAGAACCTTCCTGGAGGTGTTCGGGACCGAGCCGGAAGATTGCGAAAAAGTTATTGCTAGCGTGCTGGCGCTCCAGAAAATTGCCGGAAGCTTCGGTTTGGATGCGTCTCCGACTCCTCACGCTTGCTACACCATGAGCCCGGAGCTGCTCACGGCATCCTCAAGAGAAGGGCTCAAATCAGGTTATCTTTCTTTCCATAGCGAGGAAACTCCTGAAGAGGAGGAGATGCTGAAATATGGCTGCGGAAAGATGTGGGACAATAGAAAAGCCGCTGGAATGAGCGTTCCCCCTGTCACGGGGAAATCCTCTCTGTATTATTTCATCGACAGGCTTGAAAAAGCTCATCCTGCACCGTTCGATGAGCATATTCTCTTAGTGCATGAAGTCTGCATGGATCAGGAAGGCATAGATGCCGTGAAAGCAGTGATGAAACATCCCTTCATAGCTCTTTGCCCTTGTTCCAATATATTCATTCATAATGACTTGCCTCCTGTTCGGCTGATGCTTCGCAATGGTCTGAAGCTCACCATTGGGACAGATTCGCTATCCAGCAATGACGATTTGGACATCGTCAGGGAAATGCACTGCCTGCAATGCAATTTCGAAGAACTCAGCCTAAATGAACTGCTGACGTGGGCTTGCCAGAACGGTGCGGAATTCTTGTCGAGGGAAGATGTCATCGGTTCGATTGAGCCGGGGAAAAAGCCTGGGCTGGTTGCGATTGGCAATCTTTCTGATTCCGCTTCATTGACGCCTGCAAGCGTCTCTCGTCGAATAATATAAGAATATGCTGAGGGAGAATATAGTTTTCGGGCCGATTCATTCTCGCCGCCTTGGCGCATCGTTAGGCATAAATCTGCTGCCGCAGAAAGGAAAGCTCTGTAACTTCGACTGCATCTATTGCGAGTGCGGGTGGAATAAGGACGGGCTGGGGGATAGGAATATTCCGTCGGCTGATGACGTTAAGGCTGCTCTTGGAGCAATGCTGCAAGAATGCTCCAGAGGCGGCACCAAAATAGATTCGATTACTTTTTCCGGAGATGGCGAGCCTACGCTGAACCCGGATTTTCCAGAAATCATAGACATCACGCTGGCATTGCGTGATAAATATTATCCTAGCGCAAAAGTTTCTGTCCTGTCTAACTCAACGAGAATCTCCCGAAAAGAAGTTTTCGATGCTCTGCGCAAAGTGGATAATCCCATAATGAAGATCGATGCCCCAACGGATGAGCTCGCAGCCAGGATCAATAAGCCCTCTTGCGGATACCATGTCTCAGATATCGTAGAAGGACTGAAAAAATTTAACGGCGATTTCATCTTGCAGACCATGTTCCTGAAGGCTCCGGACTTCGATTCCTCATCGCCTGAAGTCTTGGATGGCTGGATGGAAATCGTTCGCGAGCTGAGCCCTCGCGAGGTCATGGTCTACACCCTTGACCGCCCTGCCCCAGCACAAAATCTTAGCAAATTCACGGTGGAAGAAATGACAGCCTTAGTCCGGCCTCTAGCGGACGAAGGCTTCAATATTCAGATTAGAGGTTGAGAAGTTGAAAATCTTTGGGCGCAGGGTTTTTTCCTGAGCTTTTTTCTTTACCTTTGTAACAAAAGTTTCGCTAATGCGAAACACCTCTTAAGGAGGGACTCCGACCCGACAAAGTCTCTCTCCTGAGGGGAGGGATTTAGGGAGGGGGTAACGTAGATATAAAAAGAAAGTGCGTTGGCAAAGGTTTGCAAGCCTTTTCAATGAGCTTTAAATCAAATATTTAATACTTGCGAAACTTGAGTTTGTAATCAACATTAGTGCAGCGATATTATGAGTAGTTCTATTTTGACGAGTTACGGTTATTCTCCAGAAGAAGATCAGATAAGCAAGAGGCTGGATGCAATTGCCATGAACATAGACAGTGTCATGTCGGCAGACGTTCTTAAGAAATGCATGTCTTTCATGGACTTGACGTCGCTTCACAACGAGGACACGCCTGCTTCCATCGAGAAGCTGGTGGGCAAAGTCAATGCCTTCAAAGGAAAATATCCGGAGTATCCTCTCCCTGCATCCATTTGCGTATATCCGAATTTCGCTGGTCTCGTGAGGGAAAATCTCCGATGCGAAGACGTACATGTCACGACGGTTTCTGGCTGTTTCCCTACGTCTCAGAGTTTCCTGGACGTCAAGGTGAAAGAGTGCGAGATGGCGGTGGCTGCAGGTGCTGACGAGATTGACATCGTGCTAGCATTGCATGAGTTCCTGAATGGGAATTACGATGCGGCAAGAAAAGAGATTCGCTCTATGTGCGCCGCTGTCCGTGCCGCTGGCGAGCTGGCAGGACGCAGCATAGTTTTCAAAGTCATTCTTGAGACGGGCTTGCTAGTATCTCCGGAAAGGATAGCAGAGGCTTCTTTCATGGCTATGGAAGAGGGCGCAGATTTCATCAAGACTTCTACTGGAAAAGTCAGCGTGAACGCGACTCCGGTAGCGGCAAGCGTGATGTGCGAGTGCATCAAGAAATTTTATGAGAAAACCGGCAGGAAAGTCGGTTTCAAAGCAGCGGGCGGCATCTCTAGCGCAAAAGACGCAGCCTGCTACTATATGATAGTGAAGACTATCCTCGGCGATGAGTGGCTTTGCAAGAACCTTTTCCGTTTCGGAGTTAGCCGCCTCGCCAACGCTCTCATGTCTGCCATAGAGCAGAAGACGGTGGCATATTACTAGAGAGATTCAGAGATATTCTCTGCGATTTTTTCGATAAGCCTTTTTCGAGCCTCCACGCTAGCCCATGCGGTATGCGGTGTGAGGCTTAGTTTTTCTGGATGCCTGGTGTGCAGCAATGGGCTGTCGGCGGGAAGCGGCTCTGTCACATAAACATCCAACCCGGCACCTCCGATCCTGTCTTCGTCTATGACTTGGGCGAGGGCATCTTCTTTTATGATGCCTCCGCGTCCCATATTGAGAATGAATGCCGTGGGCTTCATTAGGCGGAGCTGGTCTTCACCTACCAGTCCGTTTGTCCTCTCGTTCATGGGAGCGTGCACCGAAATAACGTCGCTTTCTCGCATCAGCTCGTCAAGGGGCACGCTAGGATATTCAGCGCAGTGGCTGGTGCCGGAAGTGGAATAATATATTATTTTCATCCCGAAGGCTTTCCCGACCAAAGCTACCTTTGATCCAATCGCCCCCATCCCAATGATGCCGAGAGTCTTCCCGGCAAGCTCTATGAAAGGTCTGGTGACATCGGTGAAGAGTCCGCTGGCGGAATATTCCCCGGACTTCACTTTCCGGTCGAAGTAAGGGCCGTTCCCAGCAAGAGTGAGCATGTGCATGAATGTCTCCTGAACCACGCTGTCGGTGGAGTAACCAGCCACATTCTTGACAGGTATGCCTCTCCTTTCGCACTCCTTCATGTCTATGTTATTTGTCCCTGTCGCTGCTTCGCAAACGAGCTTGAGCTTCTCAGAGGCATCCAGCAGCTCGGCGGTAACCTTTATTTTGTTGATTATTAACACTTCGCAATCTCTGACCCTGCTTAATGCCTCTTCCGGGGTAGATGTGGGCCAGCAAGTGAGATGTCCTAGTCTCTCAATCGGTTCTAAAGAAGTGTCGCCTATCGTGGCGGCATCCAGAAATACAATTTCCATAAGT
>ONBM01000100.1 GCA_900316045.1 uncultured Bacteroidales bacterium
ACTTTTACTAGAAAGTGATTTCAACCCTATTGAAAAAAATCAATTATTTTTTGACGGAATTGCGAAATTCGCACGTTATTCTTATGAGAGCTGATGACAGAAATGTCAAACTTTGAGGAACTGCTGGCCAAGATGTGTGGGCGGAAAGATGTCGCTGCGCAGGAGAAGCTGTATAAGATTTATGCAGCCAGGGTGCAATCGGCCTGCAGACGTTACTCCAAAGACAACGAAGAGGCTCAGGACTTCACTCAGGATGCTTTCATGAGGATTTTCGATAAAATTGGAAAGTTTCGGTATTCGGGAGAGGGATCTCTGGGCAGATGGCTTGTAAGAGTGGCAGTGAACATGATAATCGACAGGAAAAGAAGAGACAAATCTTTGGGCATCAAGTCCGAGATCGACGAGGCAGCCGAGGATATTCCTCAGCCGACCGAAGAGGAAGCCGCATCGGTGCCTCTGGACGTGCTCCACAAGATGATCGATTCGCTGTCGAATGCTAAGAAGATGGTCTTCAATCTGCGATGCGTGGACGAGTATTCATACAAGGAGATAGCGAAGATGATAGGGATTTCCGAGAATGCTGCGTCTTCAACTTTTGCGAAGGCCAGAATCGAGCTTGGAATGATGATTAAGGAATATGTCAAGATAAACGGATAATGAAGGACTGGACTGAAATAGTTGGCAAGGCACTCCGCGAGGAGGAGAAGGTGCTTCCATCAGGAGAATGGGAGACCATTCGTGATGCCATGCGCCGAAGTTCCAGAAGACGCGCCGCCATCTGGACCTGCGGTGTTGGTGCCGCCGTTGTGGCAGCTGTGGTAGTCCTCTCCGTCCTTCTGCCTGGCAATCCTCCAGCACCTTCACCAAATCCGAATATCGTGACTGTTACCGAAAAAGTGACGGATGATACGACATCCACATCAACGCAAGAGGCAGAGACATATCTTGTCGCGCAGACGCTGCCGGATGAGCAGACTAATAATGACCGTCACCCTATAGAGTCAGATGAAACTGCAACGGACAAGACGACTTCCAGCCAAAGTGAATCTGCCGGGCAGGAATCATCCGAGAACGAGTCAGCCAAGGATGAGACAACATCCGCACAGGCTAATGTCGGCGAGGAAAAGACTGAAGAAAAGGCAGCTAAAGATGATGAAGAATCAGTAAAAGAGCCTGAGGACAATATGTCGGAAAGCGCTTTCTATCAGGAATATGCCGAGCAGCGCAGGGATAAGAGGAAGATGTCCGTGTCAATCTGGGAGAGCAATCTGCTTACTCCGGCTGGCAAATCTGACACCAAGGCAGGAAGCCCAATTCAAATTCATGATGCGAAATACAACCATGATGACCCTATCACAGTAGGAATAAACTTCCGCTATGACCTTGGCAGCAATCTATCTATAACTTCCGGAGTGGATTATTCCTTCTGCAAGAGCACTGCCCGATTCGAATATGATGACAAGCAGCATGATCAGAAGGTTGGCTACATCAGCGTTCCCGTGCGGATAGACTGGGCGCCTGTCAAGACAAAGCATTTCCAGATTTATCTGGGAGCTGGCGGCAGGATACGCAAAAGCATACATGCCACTTTCGATGGAGAGAAGCTCACGGACAAGCGCTTTTACCCATCCCTCATTGCAGCATGCGGGATACAGTACAATTTTATAAGAAGCATCGGGATATTCCTGGAACCAGAATACTCGTACACATTCCTTCCCGAGAGCCCTTCGATCATTACCTACTACACTGAATCATCGAAAGCCTTATCGTTCCGCCTCGGCCTAAGTTTCAGTTTCAGATAAGTGCAAGCGCCAGAGAACCATGAAAAAACAATCAGGGCGGGATACGGCAAAAGCCTATCCAATTCTGTCTATCTATCTAGAAATAGAAGCCAAGTTAAAGACCGATGTTGGGCTTTATTAGAGAAAATGATATAATACAAAAATGCTGGGCAGGTAAACCTGTTCAGCATCGATAATACATTGAAAGAAGTTTATTTCGCCTTCTGGACTATCCTGACTGACACATATTCAACCCATGACGAATCTTTCATTATTGCAATTTCCTTAGGCGTGTCATTAACCTTGACGACTTCGAATTTAGGGTCGAAGCAATTGCCTTTCCATGTCAGGAAAATCTCAAGAGAATCGTCATTCCCACGGATGGCAGGACTTTTCACTGAAACAGTCAATCCCCTCGGCTCTATAAGACGAGCCCCTTCCTCATAGCAGTCATTCACACTTGCTTTCACCGACACCGTCACGTCTGAGGTTCCATCATCATTTGTAGCGGATTGCACATCATAATCGAATAAGGAGGTTTGCTGATCGTCGGACTTTACGCTGATCGAGAATTGGTCATTGCTCGGAATCTGCATAATTTTCACAGATTGAAAAGTGACGTGCAGTCTTATCTCTCCGCTCCTACCTAAAAGCCTATACCTGTTCTTCTCATTTAGAACGCTGAGTACATTGGCAATTCCGTCTATGGCAATCCCGCAGATGTAATTTCCGGAGTTGCTGATGATGAGACTGCGTGTCATGTCTCCATTGTCCTCATAAATAAGGCTGTCGCGGACAACCTCGAACTCGCTGCTCACTCGAACAGCATCGTCTATTCTGCCAACGTAAGAATAAGTCGTCAGCTTGTCCCCGACCTTGACTGTGTCCGAAATCTGTGGCAGGGGCGGTATGTATTCAATGTATTGGTCATAGCCTGGATCCTTGACTGTGTAGCTGAGGCTGCTATCCCTGCCATTGCCATTTATCGAGAAGACTCTAAGCCAATCCACATAAGAATAATTGTGCCCAAAAGGATCGAGCATTTTAACGCTGATTGGGTTTTCTTTAAAAGAATATGTGGTCTTGGTAATAGGCGGATCTTCATGTCCCGTGCACATTGTGAATATGCATGCCAGCATGAACAATGCTATAGGAGCAGAAATGCTATTAATTTTCATGATCTTGAATTTACTGCTGATGTTTTCTATACTCCATAATTATAACGTACAAACTTACAAAATCCGTCAAAAAAAGTCATTAAAGTTTGACGGATTCTTCTATTTCTTGCGTTATCAATAATGAAAAAGATGAATTGTAATATAAGAGCGAATTAATACTTTTTAATTTTTTTTGACGGATTATGAAAAATCATACGTTATTACAATAGTTCATGCGATTGTTCCATCAGGAACAATCGTGCGACATACTATGTAAATAATGTTTTATTAGAGTTAAGCTTTTATGAAATTCATTGAAATTTAAATAAATATATTTTTACCAATTCAGATTAACAAATAATGACAAACTATTCAAAACTTGCGCTAGTATTTGATATGATATGCCTTATGTGCGCCGCAATCGTATCTTGCGAAAAAGATGCGACCTCCGAACAACAAAAAATCGCATCCGTACCGGCTATTTCAAAAGAAGATGCTATGACAAAGTTTTCTATGATTTTGCAGAAATACGAATAACATTAGCAAACTGACTATGAAACATTATTTTAAGTACATCATATTCGCAATAGCGCTATTTTCCTTTGCTTCTTGCAGTAAGGAAGATGTTTCGTCCATTCTTGACGGTACGACATGGGCTAACAAACTTGATGAAACTTACAATCTGCCTGTAGGAGAAGACAGCTCAGTAGAACACTATTTCTTATTGTCTTTTGATGATGGCAGGTTTTCAATTATTCTGGTTGACAATAATCTAATCCCGATTTCTCTGCTCCATCAAGGCGTTTATACAAAATACCAAGAGGATAATAAGTTTCTTTTGACGAGCGATCAGAAAGAAGATGGTTTTCGTGGTGTTTTCGAAATAGACCAAAGCGGATTAAGGATGCAAACTCAAGGAGCGACGTATTATAAGCTGCCGAATATTTGCCAAAAATAGCAATAGACATTCGCATAATTTCGTTACGAACATATTGTGTGGTAACTAAAATTGAACCGAACCCCGAAAGTTTTTTGTCTAACTTTCGGGGTTTTATGGAACAAGGGGATAGCGATCTTTTTCGGTTGAACCATCAAGTTCATTGACAATATTGTAGCTAGGTTTTCCAAACAATACAAGCTCAGCATTGTTAATCAGAAAAGGCACGGCCTCTTCCCATGTTATGGCAGAAGCCATATAAATTTATTGATAATAAATATTTTGAATGATTTAGATATTTGTTTATGTTTGCTACAAAAAAAAGATTGACATGAATATTCCGAAACTATTCTGTATTTCCTTGGCCTTGCTGCTTGCAATGAACTTGCAGGCCTAGGATTTAACGTTCCATGGAAATTTCCATCTGTTCAATGTCAAGGCATATCAGGGATGACTCTCGAAACTTCCAG
>ONBM01000054.1 GCA_900316045.1 uncultured Bacteroidales bacterium
TTATCCTATTGATAAAAACATTAAAATACATGACTTACGTCAAACATTTTGCAATTTTAATAATTGCAATTGCTTTATCGGGTGCTAAAATGATGGCTCAGGATTCATTCGCCATCAAATCCAATCTTTTTTATGATGCCACGACAACTTTCAATGGCGCTGTCGAGTTCGGCTTGGCTCCGCGCTGGTCTGTTGATGTCTCGGGTAACTTCAACCCCTGGACGTTCGATGAGGGGAAGCGCTGGAAGCACTGGATGGTGCAGCCTGAACTCAGGTACTGGCTTTGCGACCGCTTTGCCGGACACTTCTTCGGCATCCACGCTCTTGGCGGGCAGTACAATTTCGGTAACTGGGACACTGACTTCAAGTTTCTGGGGACGGATTTCTCCAAGCTAAAGGATTACCGCTACCAGGGCTGGTATCTGGGAGCCGGGGTAGCTTACGGCTATTCCTGGGTGCTCGGACGGCACTGGAATCTGGAGGCAGAACTTGGCATCGGGTACATTTATTTCAATTACGATAAGTTCAATTGCGCCGGATGCGGGAAAAAGATCGAGGAAGACAAGAATCACAATTATTTCGGGCCGACGAAGGCGGCCATCAACCTAGTCTACAATTTCTGACCCTGACTCCTGACACACTGCCTTTACCATGAAAATCAACAATTAGAAGAAACAATCATACCTATGATAACAGGAAAAGTATCTATTTCGATTGCCTGTGCCATGTTCTGTGTGCTCACAGCAACGGCACAGAATGTCTCCGAGAATAATGCCTCGGCCACTCTCAGAGATAATGACGTCGATGTTAACGTGGATCTGGAGCTTGAAAAAGGCATCAAGACGAATAATGCCTTGGTCCTTACCCCTGTCCTGAAGAAAGGAAACGAATCAGTCGAATTCCCGGCAGTGGTAGTTTACGGACACAACCGTTATTACTATTATCTGAGGAAGAATGGCGAAGCCATGATGACCGGCGAGGGTGAGACCACCCTGAAGGCAAGGCAGCTTCCCCAGACCATCAATTACCATGCGGCCACTCCTTACCAGCCATGGATGGAGGGTAGCGACTTGATTCTGCGTAAGCAGGTCTACGGGTGCTGCGGTCATGTTGTCGATTCCGAAGACATCATGCTTGCGCGGGGCAACGAGTTCGTCAAGGAGCTGCCTCCGCTAGAGAGCCTTCTCAGCTTTGTCTGGGTCACTCCCGAGCCTGAGGTGGAGAAGTCCAGGGCAGTGTCGGGAGATGCCTACATAATATTCCCGGTGAACAAGACCAGCATCGATGAAAGCGTGGCTGGCAACAGGGCGGAGCTTCGAAAGATCACTTCTTCCCTTGATTCCGTCCGCAATGACAAATATGTCACTGTCAAGGCTCTGAACATAAAAGGCTATGCTTCTCCTGAAGGCAAGTACTCGCTCAACGAAGGCCTCGCCAAGCGTCGTACCGAAGCTGTCAAGGACTATGTCGCAAAGTATCACAATTTCGACGCTGGCAGAATCAACACCGATTATGTGCCTGAAAACTGGGATGGGCTCAGGAATTATGTCGAGAATTCCAGCCTTTCCAATAAAACAGGCATCCTTGAAATCATTGACGGTTCGCTTGACCCGGATCCTAAGGAATGGAAACTCAAATCCACTTACAAGGACGAGTACAAGACTCTTCTAGCGGACTGCTATCCTTCACTCAGGAAGACGGAGTACAAGATTGACTACGTAATCGCAAAGATTACCGACCTGGATGAAATCAAGTCTCTCGTGAAGACACACCCGCATGAACTCAGCCTGAACGAGTTTTATCAGGCAGCCCAGGCCTACGAGCCGGGCAGCGAGGACTTCAACGAAGTATTTGAGGTCGCGGTTAAGGAATATCCTTCCGATGCTGTCGCAAACCTTAACGCTGCGAATGCCAGCATGTCTGCCGGCAACCTCGGCGCTGCCAGGAAATATCTCGCCAAGGCGGGGAATTCGGCTCAGGCGGAATATGCGAGGGGAATGCTCGAGGTTTATAATAAGGAATATGTTTCGGCGCAGAAACATTTCCGGAATGCCATGGACGGTGGGGTGCGTGAAGCCGGGATGGCCCTGGAGAAGATCACAGATTACATTAAATAATATTATCGAAAACAAATCACTATTAACTTTTTATTTTTCTAATCAATGAAAATCAAGTATTTATTGATGAGCGCACTGGCCTGCATGGCCCTGCTCTCATGCCAGAAAGAAAACAGCACGCCTGACAATGGCGGGAAAGAGGATTCCGATGGCAAGGATTACATGTCGGTAAGGTTTACCATGTCGGGGAACTCGACGAGGGCCGATGGCGATTTCGTCGCCGGCGATGCCGCCGAAGTGGCGGTGTCCCAGGTAAGGTTTCTTTTCTTTGGTTCGGACGGAAAACAGGTCGCCGACCCGTATGACCTTACTTCCGGAGCTTTCTCATGGACCGATGGAACTGGATCCATAGATAAGAAATCCGGAGCTGCGATCCTCGTCCTTTCCAACAAGACTGCGAATCCGGCTTCAATAGTCGCCATCGCAAACTTGGATGGAACGATGCTGACCAACCTCACGAAGTCCCTGACCATGGATGGCCTGAAGACTCTTTACGGCAACTGGGCTGATGCTGCGCATACGACCAGCGGCAATTTCGTAATGGCTAACGCCGTGTACCAGAATGGCAGTGCAATCCAGATCGGAGCGCCTGTCACAGACTCCGACATCTTCTCCACTGCCACGGCAGCACAGGCACACCCTGTCACTATCTCCATGGAAAAGAACGTGGCTAAAATTCACGTGGTTAAGAGCGGAAACTGGGGAGACACCTCAGAAAAGCTCGGCGATAAGAGCATCGTGTTCGAAGCCGAAAAATGGTGGATAGACCACGATCCCGATCTGGCGACTCTAGTTAAGCCGCTTAGCGCCGGTTACTCTTGGTCTGACTGGAGCGGCACGTTCACTTGGAACGATCCTACGAATTTCCGTTCTTACTGGGCGGATCAGTTCGCTCTTCCTAGCCAGGGAAAGTACCTGCACAGAGCAGTCAATGACGGAAAGGCGCTTGACGCTTACGCTTACACTAACGAGAATGCGACGACGGCTGCCAACTCGGACAACGCTACCAGAATATTGGTACAGGGATCCCTTAAGGTCGACGGCGCTGCCACCTCCCTGGTACTCTGGCAGAGCGGAATCTACAAGCAGAGCGATTTCGAGACCATCCTCGCGAACAGGCTCTCTTGGATCTACAAGAAAGACGGCACTCCTGCTTCAGGCGAAGCGCAGAAATACAAGTCAGTCGAGAAATCTGATCTCACATTCACCTACAACAGCAATGATAATGATAACAAGATCACTCTCGGAGGCGTAGAAATAGAGAATTACGAAAGCACCGTGACCGTCGCATTCGCATCGCTGGGAGAAGGCTCTCTTTTCAAGAGAAACCTTGATGGCACTGCCACTGCGCTGAGTGCTGCGGAGATCAGTAGCGCTCTTGAGGAAGTGCACGTCAAATTCCCATTCTACAAAGAGGGAAGAACCTACTACTTCTTCAACGTAGTTCACAATAAGGCTTACACCTATAAGACAGACACTGCCGAGGAACATCCTCTCTACGGAGTGATTCGCAATCATCTTTATGAGATTTCACTGACCGGAGTCATGGGTCTTGGCACTCCGCTGCCGCAGGACGACTCTTTTGATGTCGTACCTCAGCCAGTAGTGGACAAGAACTCTTACATCGCTGCCGAAATCAACATCCTCAAGTACAAAGAAGTTGATCAGGAAGTTGTGCTCGGTAAGTAATCTGCAGTTGATTCAACATTCATAATCTCGTGTGAAGCCGTGGGCTTCACGGCTTCACACTTTATAAATTTATAAAGCGCTACCGCACATGCGCAAAGATATGGTGCGGGCCCGGAATCGGAAATCCGAATCCGTTTGGCTTGAAAAACTATGCCTTAGGGCAACTATATATATATTAATGCTTTAACATTATACGGTTTGAAAATGAAACATATAGTCATCAACATTGCAAAGTCCATGACCATTCTGCTTGCGATTGCCTTCGCTGCAGGCGTGCAGTCATGCCAGAACATGATCTACGATGATGAGGGCAATTGCGAGTCCGTCTATAAAGTGAGGTTCAAGTATGACATGAACATGAAATATGCGGATGCCTTTCCTTCTGAGTGCAAATCAGTGGCGCTCTACGTGTTCGACGAGGAAGGAAAATACTTAAAGACCTACGCAAGTTCCGTAAGCGCGATGAAAGCCGATGACTATGCCCTCATTCTCGACCTTGCTCCCGGGAAATACAAATTCGTGGCATGGTGCGGGCTGGAGGAGAATTCCAAGTCCATTTCCATGACTTCCATGACAGCCGGTACATCTTCTTATGAAGATCTGGCTGCCAAGATCAATAGAGAGAGCGGCATCGCCTCGCAGCTGGACAATTTCTATTACGGCAGCCTCGATGCGACGCTGCCTGATACGGAAGGCGTCCATGAATACGTCATCGGTCTCGTGAAGAACATGAACACTGTCAATCTTGTGCTGCAGGTCTTCGATGAGAATCCCATTGCGGCTGAAAGCTACGATTTCTACATCACCTACGATGATGGTTTCATGAACTGGGACAACACCCTGCACGAGGACGAAGTTCTTACTTTCAAGCCGCAGAGGGTTTCCAAGGGCACTGCTGAGGCGCTGATCGGGGACGAAGGAAAGACCATCACTGCCTACACCGCAAAAATAAACGTCGGACGGCTCGTGAAAGATTGGAAGGGGAAGGCAAGAATCCACATCGACTCATCTGACGGAGAGAATCTGGTGAATGTGCCTCTCATCGATTACATAATGCTCATCAAGGACCATTACCAGATCGATGACCAGGAATATCTTGACCGCCAGGACACCTTCGATTTCGTGTTCTTCATAATGGGCGGAAAATACATTTCATCCGAAATATTCATAAACAGCTGGAAAGTGGTTCTCCAGGATGAAAACTTACATTGATTGACATGAAATTAAGATATCTCGGCATATTCATGACTCTTGCCTCTCTCTTCGCACTGTCCGTTTCATGCATCAATGACGAAGGCGGGATCTGCGAGGACAAGACCTACGTCCGCTTTTCTCTCAATGTGAGAGCGCCCTATGCCCCTGTTTCCCGCGCAGACGAGAAATGGAGCGATAACTATGCGAAATCTCTTTACGAGAACGATTATGACAGGTACATAAGCATGAACACGCTTCAGGTGCTGCTTTTTGACGAAGCTTCTCCGAATATTTATCGGGGCACTCTTTCGGACATGTTCTTCAGTCAGTCGGGTGACATATATTCCTTTGTCGGAGCAGCCCCGTCCGAGCTTACCGCCAACACCGCCTACAGAATCGTGATTCTTGCGAACAGCGCTTCGGCTGGCCTCTCTGCGGGGACATCGACTCTCGGCGATTTAGGGAGCCTTGCCTATTCGTTCTATGACGACATGAAGAAACCCAATGGCAGCCACATCCCTATGTTCGGGGTTAAGACCGCTACGCTCTCCCTTGCCAAGGGGCAGCGGCAGGACATCGGAGAAATCTCTCTTCTGCGCTCCATGGCCAGGGTGATGATATATCTGGGTGAGAATTTGTCCGGGAACTACGACGTCGATTCCGTAAACGTCTCCTCTTACCATGACGGAGGAATTGTAGTGCCGGACGGATTCGCAGGAGTCTCCAGCACCGCTGAGCTGGAGACGGAGGGCTCAGTCAATGCGTCCGGAGTCGTCAAGAGTGCGCTTCCGGTCAAATCCTTCCCTGCAAGGGACACGCTGGTGTTCTACCTTCCTGAGTTTGCGAATAAAGCAGTGGCTCCTCATGCGACCATCTCAGTCGCTCTCAGAGGCAGGAATGCGAACGGCAAGGACACTTCTTATGTCTATGCGAATGCGCTTGACTTCAAGCTGGACGGCGACTATTGCGACATAGTTAGAAATCATTCCTACAATTACAAGATAACCCAGGCTTATGACGGAAGCCTGAACTTTACAGTGGAGGTTCTGCCGTGGAATCTGGAAGAAGAGCATCAGTCTTTCGACAACACCCTTGTCATAGGCCAGACTCTTAAGTTCTTCACTGAAGGGCCAAGCATCCAGACGAATGCCGACACTTTGTTGTTCCCAAAGTCGGATCTTGGAGCCGTGCTGAAGATAACCTTCACGCTCAGCTCTCCTCAGAGCGGGTACTGGCGGGCTAATCTGGAACCCGATGTTCCTATGGATCCTGCGTTCGTATTCTGCGACGAGAATGGCATCGAGAAATCTTCCGGGAGCGTGGGAGTGCTTAGGACGAACAATATTTGGCAGGCAGGGAAAATCGACGGCGAAAAGTCGACGCTTTACGTCCGTTGCAAATCGGCCGCCAGCGACGACAATACATCTGCCTTTAAATTCTATCTCTACATTCCTACCACGGGGAACACGTACCTGATCGATAACATGATCGACAGGTCTGGCGCGAAGAAATACAACACATTTAAATTAAAATAGGCCTCCGAACGATGAAGAATATTCTTAGACATACTTTTCCTTTCCTTGCGCTCCTGGCATTCTGGGGATGCGCGAAAGACGGGGAATCCGTTCCAAAAGGGAATTCCGGAGAAGGAGGGCTTATCGAGCTGGGATTCAATGTTTCAGTGCCGGAGATGAGCGAAGCCGGGACGAGAGCTTTCGGTCCCACCACTTCCGGGATCGACAGCATGTACGTCATTGTCTTCGATCAATATCATTATTTTAAAGAATATGCCTTGGCTGCTCCTATCAGCATGTCTTTCGGCAGCGATGGCAGCCAGACCCAGTCTTTCAAGGTCAGGCTTCACGAGACGAATGATGTTTCCTATCTGCATTTCCTCGCAAACTGCTCGAAATCCCAGTTCGACGATTTTGTGTTCGGCACTGAATATTCGGTGATCGGAAGCATCGTCACAGACCCTTCGAAGACAAATCCCGCCACCGGTGGGTACTACCCGGAGGATGCCTATTGGCAGAGGCGGGTGCTTGGCGGCGGCATACATGCGAGTTCATTGTCGGATTTAGGCACAGTGGATCTTGTCAGGAATTTCCTGGAGATCAAAGTTTCTTGCGTGGCACAGAATCAGACTTTGCTGGGCTTCGTGGTGATGAATTACCCGAAAGCAGGGACCATCGCTCCTTACAACACCCGCACAAAGGGATTCGCAGATTATTCTGTCCGCGACCTTACTGATGGCGGCGGCAACGTCATCAAGTCAGACACTTCCACTCCTACCGGGTGGCTGCCTTACGATGCTCTCTACAATCAGAAATTCTACGGCTATTTCTCGCCTTCTGCCAGCCTGGGGAACTCGGATGCTTCGCAACTTACCGATGAGGATTTCCGTACGGCTCCGTTTTACATGTACGAGCATTCGGGCGGGGATTTCGCCGGGCAGACCCCTTCATACCTTCTTCTTAGGATTAGAGATGCCGTCAGCGGAATAAAGTACTACAAGGTTGATTTAACTTATCTGGATCCGGAAACCCACCAGCCGGTCTATTACAACCTGCTTAGGAATTTCTCTTATCACGTAATAATCAAAGACATAGCCAATAGCGCAACGGCTGGATATTCCACCATCGGGGGTGCAGATGCGCACGCTGCGGATAACAATCTTTCCTCTTCGGTCACCATTGCCAACATCAGAAGGTTGTCCAACGGTAAAGAGCTTATCGAAGTCGGTTACACAGAAAAGGTCATTACTTCAAGCAATCCCGTGACGGTACGCTTCAGGTATTCTCCGAATAACAACGCTACATACGATAATTCGAAAATTTACATGTATCTGAGGACGGATCTGGATGATGTTTTCAGCGGCGCAAGCAATGATTCTTACATAAAAAGCACAGATGACGCGGACGGATGGCGTACAATCGTTCTGAAGCCAGCTGCCGAGCCGGCTGCCACGGAGAAGATCCAGTATCTGGTCGTATATTCCTATGACCCTGACAATGGCAAGTCTATAAGCAGGAACATAAAATATCATTATGTCAGGCCGTACGATATGTCCTTCGTCCTGGATGACATAGACAGGTACAATCGGACTTTTGACATGCTGATAACCATTCCGGACGAGCTTAACCAGTCGCTTTTCCCGATGCGTTTCAGGATTGAGTCCGAGAACAATCTCATTTATCCTAACACCTCCAAGCCGAACGAGACTGATGTTTCGGGATCGAAACAGTACGAATACATGAGCGTGGAGACTGGTCTTTCTCTGAATCCGGCTAAGAGCGGGGAAAGGAACTATGCTTTCGTGAAGACGATCACCTACGACGATTACCTGTCTGACAAGATGGACAGGAGCCAGGACGGGTTCGTTACTTTCCGCTGCCATTTTAAATATTCACAGCCGACAACGACTGTCAATGACAATATTTACATCGCCACCGAATGCTTCAACAACGGAACCGTTACATTAGAGTCTGTATATTAATATTTTGACTGAGAGATGAGGAAGACTGTATATTTCATATTTTCGATTGCTTTTGCCGCGTTGGCTTTTGTCTCTTGCGAGTCGGATGGCACTGCGGATCCCGAGCAGGATCAGGCGAGTTCCATTGCAGTGAGCGTTTCGTGTTCGGACATGACTCGCGCCGGGGACACCATTAATGGGGAGACAGAATTCAATGAGAACCTGCTGACCACTCTCGACATATTCTTTTATCCTGAAAACATGTCAGATGACAATGCTGTGCTGCATGATCACCTTGACTTGAACGATAACACTCAAGGTTCCCACAGTTTCAAGTATCCTTTGACAATCGAACAGAAAGAGATTTTATTCGGCACCGGAAATAACGGTAAATGCAAGGTTTACGTCATTGCTAATGGCCCCCAGGCTGAAATCAACGCTCTCCTTGGCAGGAATCACGCCTGTGTCGATTCACTGAAGCAGATCGTTCTGCTAAGCGATGATCTGGGAAAAACCGAGATCGATCCTGACATGGGAGGCAATCTCGTGAAGCAGCCTTTTTTCGTGATGGATGGCGAGAACACGGTTACGTACAATGGCAGGTCCACGGCAGTGAACATTAAGCTGGCTCGCTCACTTGCGAAGATTCAGCTCTATGTCCATATCGCTTCCAAGATTAAAGAGGGCGAGGTAGCATACAGGCCGGCTTCCGTTGGCATCGTCGGCAGTACTGACAAGGCGATAGCGAAAGTAGTCCTGAATAACGGATTGAAGAGAGGGTACGTAAACGACGGGGACAAAGTTTTCGATGCCGGCGATTCTGATTTTTATCCTGATGAATCCCTGACTTCCGACCAGAAAGCTCGCTATGTCCGGGACACGCCTCTTCTCCCTTCCATCATGTACCAAGATTCCGTCTACTATTCTCATTCTCCGTTCTACACTTACCCTATGACATGGGCGCAGTTCAAGGCGCATGAGAATGACAGGCATACATCGCTTATGCTCGTCGTGGTCTGGACTGACGATGGAGAGAAAAGCCTGACTACATTCTACACCATAGACATTAATCTTAACAGCGACGGGGGCGAGATCTACAAGTTCAAGCGCAACACTTACTACAGGTGCCTTCTGAATGTGAAAAGCTTGGGCGGCACCACCAGCACCGAACCCATCGAGCTCACTGCGGAATGCAAGATCATGGACTGGAACCATGTCAACCTGGAGACTTCTCTAGAGAATGTCCGTTACCTCACTGTACAAAGCAATTCTTACGAGATGGACAACGAGAACATCCTCAGCATTCCGTACGCAACTAGTAATAAATGCGAAATCAGCAGCATCAGGGTGTGGAGGCAGAATGTCACGCAGAACATCCAGAGCACCGATTCCCTCGTTCGGAAAACATCCAGCCTGATTCCACCTGAAGGGCATTCGTTCTATGGATATAACAATCTGGGATACTATGTGACGGACGCTTATGGCTCGACCCGTCCTTATTCTCTGAAGATTACGGATAAAACCATAATTTTCCAGCACAATCTAGACAACAGGACCAGTACCGACGATAACAGTTTCGACTACGTCCCGTTCGAAGTAGAGTTTACGGTAAGGCACAAGGATAACCCTAATTACAGCGAAACCATACGCATCACCCAGCACCCGGAAATAAGCGTGAAGGCACAACTGAACAGCGATTACAATGATGGCGGGGGCGATAATGACCACACTGGTTATGTTTATGTGAATGGATTCAACAGAATCCTGGGGGAGAATGAATATTTTAAAACGGAAAATGCTAAGGGAGTATCTTATAGATGGAATACCGTACTTTTTTCTTTGAGCACGGTCACCGGTCTGACGGGAGACAATAAAAACCCGAATAGGTACGTGATAAAGACAGCCGTCGCTCAGGGAGAAAGCCAATACATAATCGGAGATCCTATCAGCAGCAGCGTGAATAATTTGCCATACTACAGCGTGAATATTTTGCCATACTACAATGAAGAGTGGAGCAAGAGAGCCATATATTTAAATGAGGACGGCTCCGTCAACAGTTCTGTCAGGAAGCTTACGTACTACCATCCGGCCAACGAGAGTAATTCCGAAAACGTACTCTCTCCTAAATTCATGGTTGCATCCTCCTATGGCGTAACCAGTCCTCTTTCAAGGGATAATGCAAAAAGAAGGTGCGCCAGCTATCAGGAAGAAGGTTACCCTGCCGGCAGGTGGAGGCTGCCGACCCCTGCGGAGGTCGCTTTCTGCATCCAGCTGACGACTAAAGGGATGATTCCTCGTCTTTTTGGTGGTACTAGCGGCACTGCTAATTACTGGACTTCAACCGGCTATGTAATGATGCGATGGCTTAACGGGAAGGAGGAAATAAGCTATCATAACTCTTCTACTACCGAACAAACGTGGGTCCGCTGCGTTTACGACATTTGGTACTGGGGCGAGGAGATGCCGCTCAAGCCGACCACCTTCACCTCGGGCGACAACTCGGTGGTGACCGCCTACCGTTTCACTTGGGGCGACATGGCACAGTAGGGAACCGATGGCTCGCAAAGCGCAGTCGAGGCAGCCCCGTCTGACAGCCATGCAGCTGGGCAGTGGTCGACAACGAGGGCTCTTAAAAGAGTTCGATGTCGAGACATGCCCCTTTCCAGGCACTTCAGAGGCACATGCTCGACTGAGTTCTGATGCCTCGACAGGACTCTGCGAGGATCGGAAAAATGGCAGTTGTCATTGACAATTTCAGGCTGCAGGAAGCGCCCCAAGCCTCCGCACATTCGGTGATGACCCGGGTAAGAATGACAGACTCAGTGATGATGATTACCGCCTGCCGCCTGCATTCGGTAAAGACCTTGAACGTGAATTTATCGGGCATGGCAATATGCCTTGCAGGGCTGCGTGGTGGGGTTATGCATTCCCGACTTACCTCACGATGAACTGCGCCCCAAAAGTTGGACATAAAAAACAGATTTATGCCAACTAGCAAATCAACAATTCCAGAGCGCTATCGGGCGGTCCTGGAGTACCGGCAAGGAGTGTCCTCTCATCGCATTGAGAAGGATCTGCGTATCAGTCATAGCACCATCCTGAGACTGGTTCGCAGGTACGAACTGTACGGGACGGATGGCCTTCGGGACGTTAAGCCAATCCACATCCCGTCTGAGATAAAGATACGAGCCGTGGAAGAATATCTTGCGAAAAAACTATCTTTGAAGCAAGTCTTGTACAAGTACGCGACGACATACAGCCAGTTCAAGGACTGGCGAGCCAGGTACGAAAGGTATCGGTCAGGGGACAAATTCGCATTCAACGGTGGCCGGATATACTCGAACGACGGAATGCCGGAGCGGACCGTGATTGCGGCAAAACCGAGGATGGTCATGAAATCAAAGGAAATAGAGGAGCGCAAGAAGGCCCTCGGCGAAATGACCAAGGAGGAGCTGTGCGAACTTCTTTTGGACGCTCGGGCGGAGGCCGAGCTGCTAAAAAAACTGCATGCCTTAGTCGAGGCGAAGAAGGCCCGACTGCGCGGGACGCCGCGCAAGTCATCGAAGGACTAAGGCGGGAATACGGGCTAGGGCGTCTCCTGCGCATCCAGGGGATGCCAAGATCGACATTCTACTACAACCGTGGCGAGAGGCCGGACAAGTGGGGGGAGGAGCGCCAGCTTGTCCGAAGCATCTTTCTGGAGAACAAGGGGCGTTACGGCTACCGCCGCATTACGGACGAGATGTGGAACAGGGGGCACGCCATAAACGGGAAGACTGTCCGCAAGCTTATGAAGGAGAGCGGGACAGCCTGCAAGGTGAGGATGAAGAAGTACGTCTCCTACAAGGGAGCCGCGGGGAAAATCGCGCCGAACCTCATAGAACGCCACTTCTTCAGCGACGGGCCACTGCGCAAGCTGGCGACGGACATCACAGAGTTTTCACTTTTCGGGGTGAAGTTGTACCTCTCTCCGGTTCTGGACATGTACAACGGGGAAATCCTAAGCTATACTGTGTATGACCGTCCGGTGCTGAAGATGACCCTGGAGATGCTGGGCAAGCTGTTCGAGAGGTGCGGAGACGGGCATGGAGCCATAATCCATTCTGACCAGGGGTGGCAGTACCAGCACAAGGAGTACCAGCGGAGGCTGAGGGCGCACGGATTCGTGCAGAGCATGTCCAGGAAAGGCAACTGCCTGGACAACGCGGTGATGGAGAACTTTTTCGGGCTGCTGAAGTCGGAGCTGCTCTACCTGCAGGACTTCAGGTCCGTCGCCCACTTCAAGAGGGAATTGCGTGCGTACATCGACTACTACAACAGCCGCCGCATAAAGAGCAGATTGGGCGGGAAGAGTCCCGTGCAGTACAGACTGGAGAAACATGGAAATCGCCCGTCGGCCTAGGGACACCGTCGCCGGAATGTACGATCTCCGGCGGCTACAGGTCGGGCGCTGCGGGGGGCTCCATGAAATGGCCCTCCTCGCGCCCGACTGTTGCCCAGGCCATCACCTGAAATGCCTCCCTTAACTTTTATAGGAAATCCATCACCTCAAATGTCAAGTTGACCGGAAAAAACACTAATTTTGAAGCCGGAGGCGATCGCCTCACTTTTTATTATTAACCGTCCAAACTTTGGGGCGCACATCACGAAAAGGGGGATGGCAATACCGATGTGGGTTGCAGCGACTTCTATTGCACATCAGCATTCCCGTTAATTGCGCACCATTCTCTTTCGAATTAAGCTGAATTCGTGCTTACGGATAGCACTTCGAAGCTGTTAATTGTACGCCATGCTCATCCTGAATCAAATTAGGATGCCGGCATGGCGTGCTTTATGTGTTTTAGGTTAGTGTGCGGAAGCGGTGCCCGATTTCCCTTCGTTCATTCCGGAGCTTGCCCCGGAATCTGTTCTTGCGGACGACAAGTCCTGAATCGAAAGGATGACAACGATTTTGCATGGGTCCTGAACCAAGTTCAGGGTGACGACAGGTGTGCGTCAGATGATTTTGGATATTGGGTCGCTTAGATATGGCTTCAGGTCATTCCATGAAATCGTGACTTCGAAATGGCCGGCAGCGTACGAGGCTATCTCGTAAGGAGTGAAATTCCAGGTTATCCCTTCCTCAGAAACCTTGCAGTTGCCGTTAATATAAGGGTTGTCTTCTTTGTCCCTGACCTGAGAAAAGTCGTTGAAAGTCTTGAACTCTTCCTCCATGTCCGGATTGTTCTTCAGCAGGGCATTGTAAATCAGCTCGCTGACGGGAGCCTTGTAACCTTCTTTGAACATTTCATATTCATGCACTCTGGAGCCGCTCTTGGCATCGAGAACCATGTAATATGTGGCGCCGAAGCCATGAGCTCCACCCATGTAAGAGTACCGGTAAACCTTATAGGACTGAAGATTCTTGTAGCCCGTGTCGAATGAACCCACGTTCATGAACTCATAAATGTAGAAAAAAGCAGTTTCCTCGTTAAAAGTGTCTGAATTAATCAGCGAGATGGCATTCGTGTTCCAGTCGTTCCTGAGCGAGTCGGACAGCGCCTTGTGGCTCTCTTCCACGGTCTTCCCGGCGAAGTTATCCCCGAAGCAGAACTTCACGATCTCATCGTTAAGCTTGTCCATGACGGCTTTCCTGCTGAATTTCTCGTAATATTGAACTGTGTCGGCCACGGACACGTAGCAGTTCTCAGAGATCTTGGAAGTTTCTTTGTAGCAGTCCTCGAAAGTCGCAATCTGGGTCCTGCTGCAAGAATATATTGAAAAGATGGCCATTACGAGGGCGGCCGCATAAAAGAATCCCTTTTTCATATCATGCTTTTATTTATTTGGGCAAAGATAAGCAATAATTTATCATTTTTTTATGAGAAAATTAAATAATGAATATGACGAGCACGGTTCTCGAATGCATCATGACTAGAATAATCATCAGGCGCTACAAGCCTGAGCAGATTAAGGATTAAGAACTGCAGGCCGTGCTAGAGGCTGGCACTTCCGCTCCCTCGGGCATGGGGCATCGGGATCCATTGACCGCGGCTGCTTAGGACAAGAAAATCATAGCCCACGGCCATCCCGCTTCCTGCCGCCAACCGTCAAGGCCCGCAAAGACGGCTCTGCCCGAGTGTTCAGGTAGAACTGCCGACTGACTCTTTGCAGGTCACTCGGGAGAGAGCGTGGCTTAAAGGGCGGTGTAGTTGGGGATGAGCGATTTTTGCCCGTCTTTCCCATCGTCAGACCACTGGGCTTTTAGAATATCTTGCTCGTTTAACTGTCACTTTTCCACTCCTCGCGGGGCTCAGGCGAGGCATGTGCCTCCCAGGTGCCTGTGGAGGGGCATGTCTCGACATCGAAGCTACCCAAGAGTCCCGTTGTCGCCCGCCACCCCAAAACATGGCCGCCAGGCGAGGCTGTCTCGACATGAGTTTGCGAATTTTTACCCACGGCATCCCGCCCGTCGGCGGACCTTATGCACCTTATACGCTGAGTCTTAACTGTATTCTGCGAATTCTTGCCCCGGTGTGCGCACGGTGCGTATTTTCTGCACACGCCCTCAAAAAAACGATTGATTCGGGGGCTGTTTGCCGAGCGTGTACACACAGAATGCGCATAGCGTGGTTTTTCTGCACACGCTCTCCGAAAAACGTCCGTTTGGGGGCTTATCGACCGAGCGTGTACAAACACAATGCATAGAGTGCATTATTTTCGCACACGCTTTCGGAAGAGCGTTGCGGAAGTTTCCGGCGGAGATTTTTATGCTCAACGTCATCCTATTTTTCAGCATTCGCTTTCGGAAGAGTGGCGTGGATAAGCGGGGAGGCCGAGCGAAGACGTGGAGGGTGTGGATGTGACCGAGCTATGACGATGTGGATAGGGAAAAATCTACCCCTAAACGCATACTTTTGCACCTGATCCGTTTTTTAGCTACTTGCGAAAATTAAATAAAATAATTCCTAGATTTCGCCGTGCCTTACATCACCGGTCTGGGTTTTTTAGCTACTTGCGAAAATTAAATAAAATAATTAGTAAATTAGTCTTGATGAAAATAGCGCTTGCTTTAATAACCATTTTGACTATGGGTATCACTTTCATAGGGGATAAGGATAAAGTTCGCCCTGAGGCCGTGGCGGGGCAATTCTATCCTGGCGACAAGACCAGCTTGCATGCCATGGTTAAATCCTGCTTCAGCCAGGCTGCTGACGTGAGGCCGGAGAATGACGCAGTGGCTTGCCGCACGCCGGATATGTTTTCTCAGGGCCGATGGCCGCCCGGGCATATTCATCAATTCCCGCGGACAAAGAATATGAAAGAATATTCCTGATAGGCCCAAGCCACCATGTCTGGTTCGACGGCGCGTCGGTGAATAAGGAAAATGACTTTTACCGCACCCCGATGGGAAATGTGCCTGTGGATAAAGAGTTTTGCAAGAAGCTTGTGAATGAATATGATGTTTTCACTTGCAGGCATGATGCACATGGCAAGGAGCATTGCCTTGAGGTTCAACTGCCTTTCCTGCAATATTATTTAAAGAATATGCCGCCGATAATCCCGATAATCATCGGGACAGAAAGCTTTGAAGTGATCAAGTCCGTGGCAACTGCATTGAAGCCGTATCTGAACGGGAAAAATTTATTCGTAATCAGCAGCGATTTTTCTCACTATCCTTCTTTTGACGATGCGAACGTAGCAGATCGCAGGACTGCGGAGGCTATCTCTACCGGAGATGCGGCGACATTCGTCGAGGCTATTCAGAAGAATGCGAAGTCTGGATTCAAGAATCTGGCCACCAGCGCATGCGGGCAGAGTGCGATACTTGCATTGATGCTCATGACAGGAGGGAACAAGTCATTTTCTTACAGGCATTTAGGCTATACTAATTCTGGTGCTTCCAAATATGGTGGCAAAGACGAGGTGGTTGGGTATAACTCTTTCGTGATTGTCAAGGCTGAGAGTGCGGGAAAATCGGTAGCCGAGACGTTTTCGCTGTCCGATTCCGAGAAAGAAACCCTTCTGAGAATTGCTCGAGGCAGCATAATGGGCGCATTCGCAAAGAGAAGTGAGGGTGATTCGTGGGCGGCGGAGGATTTGACTGAAACTTTGAAACAGAAATGCGGGGCTTTCGTGACGCTGACCGAGAATGGGAGGCTGAGGGGCTGCATCGGGCATTTCGGCGAGAATATTCCTTTGTACAGGGTCGTGGCTGCCATGGCAAGGGCCGCAGCGTTCGAGGATTACCGTTTCCAGCAGGTGAGGAAGGAGGAAATGCAGGACATAGAGATAGAAATCTCTGTGCTTACCCCTCTCAAGCATATTCAGAGTGCCGATGAATTCGATTATGGAAGGGAAGGAATATATATGGTGAAAGATGGGCGGTCGGGGACTTTTCTGCCTCAGGTTGCAGACGAGGTGAATTGGTCGAAGGAGGAGTTCCTTGGCCATTGCGCGCAGGATAAGGCGGGGATCGGCTGGGATGGATGGAAGAGCGCTGATTTGTACACTTATGAGGCCATTATTTTCAAAGAATAGATTGACATCGGTATGCGCGAAGCGAAATATTACATGAAAACCGAGACGGGGGTGCAGTGCACGCTCTGCCCGCATGGCTGCCGCTTGGAAGAAGGGCGTAGAGGAATATGCGGCGGACGAATCAACAAGAAAGGAAGGCTGTACTCAGAAGTTTATGCCCGTCCATGCGCCCTTGAAGTGGATCCGGTGGAGAAAAAGCCCCTGCTGCACTTCCATCCGGGCATGAGCGTATTCTCGCTGGCATGCGTCGGCTGCAATTTCCGCTGCCTGAACTGCCAGAATTACGAAATCTCTCAGGCAAAGCCGGAGAACATACCGACGAAAGTCATAGAGCCCTGGGAGATAGTCGAGCTGTGCAAACATTACGATTGCAAATCAATTGCCTACACATACACCGAGCCTCTTACTTACGCTGAATATGTCTACGACATCTCCGCCCTTGCCCATAAAGAGGGATTGCTGAATATTCTGGTTTCGGACGGCTACGTGAACCCAGAGCCACTTGACGACCTCTGCTCCGTGCTGGATGCTGCTAACATAGACCTTAAGTCTTTCAGCGATGAGATTTACAGAAAGCTCAATGGAGGCACCCTCCAGCCGGTGCTGGATGCTCTGCTGAAATTGAAGGAAAGGGGAGTGTGGCTGGAAATCACGAATCTGGTGATTCCTGGCTACACAGACGACATGAATATGATACGGGAAATGTGCAAGTGGCTGAGTGACAATGGCTTCGAGAACTATCCGCTGCATTTCAGCCGTTTCTTTCCTGCCTATAAGCTAAGGAACGTGCAACTAACCCCTCTGAATACCCTTCTGAAGGCGAAGGAAATAGCCGTCAAAGAGGGGATGAAATTCGTTTATGTGGGCAATGCTCCAGATTACGATGGGGAGAATACCATCTGCCCTTCGTGCGGCAAGCCTCTGGTGCAGAGGAAAGGCTTCGACATCGTGGAAAACCATGTCTCGGAGGATGGAAAGTGCGAGTACTGCGGTCAAGATATTCCTGGCTATTGGAAAAATATTCAATAATATATTCATAAATGGAACAGACAAAGGCAAAATTCTCTAAGCTAGCCCCCGTGATGCTTTGCTTCTTCGTGATGGGCTTCGTCGATCTGGTGGGCATAGCCTCGAACTTCGTGAAGGCAGACCTGAATCTGAGCGATTCCACGGCCAACTTCCTGCCCTCGCTCGTATTCTTCTGGTTCTTGATTTTCTCGGTTCCTACCGGGATGCTGATGAATAAGATAGGCAGGCGTAAGACTGTGCTGCTGAGCCTAGCCATCACTGCATTCTCGCTAGTGCTTCCAATCCTTGGAGACAGCTATCCGATCATGCTCTGCGCATTCTCCCTGCTGGGAATCGGCAACGCATTGATGCAGACATCCCTGAATCCGCTGCTCAGCAACGTGGTTTCTGGAGACAAGCTGGCAAGCAACATGACTTTCGGCCAGTTCATCAAAGCAATAGCCTCGTTCCTGGCACCTTACATAGCAACATGGGGCGCAGCCCAGGCAATACCTTCGTTCGGCCTTGGCTGGAGGGTACTTTTCCCGATTTATCTGATAGTCTCGCTCATCTCGCTCCTGCTCTTAGGCATCACCCGCATAGATGAGGAGGCGCCCGACAAGGCATCCAGTTTCATCGGCTGCGTCAGGCTCCTTGGAAAACCTTTCATCTTGCTGTCGTTCCTGGGCATATTGTGCCATGTGGGAATAGACGTGGGCACGAACACAACGGCGCCAAAAATCCTCATGGAGCAGCTTGGAATAAGCCTGACAGAAGCAGGGCTGGCGACTAGCTTTTACTTCATCCTTAGGACTATCGGCTGCCTCTCAGGCTCTTTCCTTCTAAGGGTGGTGAAGCCCAAGCCTTTCTTCCTGGTGAGCGTCCTGTTCTTGCTCGCCGCCATGATTGGATTGTCTGTGTTCCATGACAAGACCATGATTTATGCCTGCATAGCGCTGATAGGCTTGGGGAACTCCAATGTGTTCTCTATAATATTCTCCCAGGCGCTTTTCGCTGAGCCGGAGAAGAAGAATGAGGTTTCTGGCCTTATGATAATGGGCTTGTTCGGAGGGACCATATTCCCTTTGCTGATGGGATTCGCCAGCGACAGCGTCGGCCAGATCGGGGCCGTTGCCGTGATGTCCATCGGAGTTGTTTATCTTTTGTTTTATGCATTGAAAATCAGATATTGAAATGGAAGGACTTGTAGTAGGAATGGGGGAGGCACTGTGGGACATGCTCCCCGAAGGCAAGAAGTTGGGCGGGGCTCCTGCCAATTTCGCATACCATGTGTCTCAGTTGGGTTTGGATAGCTGCGTGGTCAGCGCAGTCGGAGATGACGTGCTGGGAAAAGAAATCAGGGCGACTTTCAAAGAGAAGAAGGTCCGGAATATGATTGAAACAGTGCCTTATCCGACGGGAACGGTGCAAGTGACGCTAGATGCCGAAGGCGTCCCTCAATACGAAATCAAAGAGGGCGTGGCGTGGGACAATATTCCTTACACGCCGGAGCTAAAAGCATTGGCGGCAGAGACTAAGGCCGTCTGCTTCGGGTCTTTAGCGCAGAGGAGCGTGGTTTCCAGGAACACGATAAATCGGTTCCTAGACGATATGCCTGAGGAGGATACTTTGCGAATATTTGACATAAATCTTCGCCAGAACTTCTATTCAAAGGATGTCCTGTGCAATTCTTTTAAGAAATGCAACATCCTGAAGATAAATGATGAAGAGCTGGTTACCGTGAGCCGTATGTTCGGTTATCCAGGCATCGACTTGCAGGATAAATGCTGGATACTTCTGGCAAAGTACGACTTGAAGATGCTCATCCTGACCTGCGGAGTGAACGGAAGTTACGTTTTTGTGCCAGGTTCCGTGTCCTTCGTAGAGACCCCAAAGGTCAAGGTGGCCGACACAGTCGGGGCGGGGGATTCTTTCACGGCAGCATTCGTGGCCTCCATCCTGAAGGGAAGGTCTGTCAGCGAGGCTCACAGGATGGCTGTGGATGTCTCAGCATACGTCTGCACGCAGAACGGAGCCATGCCTGAACTTCCTGCAGAGTACGGAAAATAATCAATACCCGTAAAAATCTTTCGGAATCATGCGGTCCGGGAATCGGATTTTCCAGACCGTTGAATTTGCAACCGACACGAAGCCAAGCCCGCCGGAAACATTCTGCGGGAATATCACCGGCTCGAAATGCCAGAAGTCAGAACTTTCTATGGCTTTGATGTACCTGTAAGTCTCGGGGGAGATTGAACTGACGATGACCGAAACGCCTGCTCCGCCTTTATCGTACCCATGCATGTAATTCTCCTTAATGTAATAGTACCCCCAGAGGCAATCGTACGGATAAATCCCCACGTTGAGCACGTAGCTGTTGTCGGCAAAAGACTTGTCTGTGAAAAGATGATATTTATTCTTCACGTAATCGTCGAAGAAAGTCTTGTTGTCGTCGTTGCCTGAAGAATATTCTTTAAGCAAAGGCTCGTTGTCGGTGAATAACGTCACTCTGCGATCGTGCGTCGTGTCTCTCAGGTTCCACCCTTTGTAAACCTCGGCATTGACGTTGAAGCTGTAATAGTTTTCTTCGTGAGGGACGTCTTGCAATCTGGTCCGGAGAAAGAAGACGCTTGAATGAATATTGGAGGGATTCTCGAAGTAAGAAGTGTCTATGTCAAGTATCTGAGGGCTTTGCGGGACCGTGACCTCCGCAGAGAGGCCCTCTTCGAGGGTCAGCTTCACTTTGTCCCCGGCTTTGAAACCGGCATTGAACACGTATGCTTTGCAGAAATAAAGGTCGTAATATGATTTAGCCTTCGCAGTGGCTGCAAGCTGCCCGTTGACATAGCACTGAAGCTCCCCCTTTGTGGCGTAAGGCCTGAAATCGTCGCCTTGTCCGTGGCTCAGGTAAACGATGTGGACATCGTCGTTCACGTCCATGAGGGCGTTCATCATTATCTCGTCTTCGCCGGATACTTTTATCGTGTCGATGGTGTTCTCGCAGCTGCCCAAGGCTGTCAAAATGACTGCAGAAGACAATATATTCATTAACTTTCTCATCTTCCTAGAATTTGAATGTGTAACTTATCGACGGCATGAAAGGCAGGAGAGTGATTTTCTTTATCCTTATCGTATTAGTCGTGACATTGCCGTCTTCGGCATTGTAGTCCGTGTCGGAATAGACGAGGTTCGGATTCATGGCATTGTAGACATTGTAGATGCTGAAATTCCAGATTCTCTCCCCGTGACGCTTCTGCTTGTGCAGATTCACTCCCAGGTTCAGCCTGTGGCTGCAAGGCAGGCGATAATTGTTCTTGTACGGCACGTAATCATCGTAAGTGCTTGTGCCGTCCGGTGCTATCGCGACTATCTGCCTTGTAGGCACGGTAGTGGTCCCTCCCGTTGTGAACACGAAATTTCCCGCAACGTCAACCCTGTCGCTGAATTTATGGAAAACGGAGACTACCAGATTGTGCCTCCTGTCGTATTTGTAAGGGTACCAGCGACCGTTGTTCACCATCCCGTCGCGGAAAATCCTGTCGCTCTTCGAGAGAGTGTAGGAGACGAATCCCGTGGTCTTTCCGAGCGTCTTCTGGACGAAAATTTCAGCTCCGTAGGATCTGCCTTCTCCCATCGACACCTTGTCGTACCAATTAGCCGACGTTCCCATGACTGTGGCGCCGTCCTGGTACTCGACGATGTTCTTTGTCTTCTTGTAATATCCCTCTAGCGAGAATTCCCAGCCTTTCAGCCCGCTGTAATATGCGCCGATACTGTAATGATCGCCTATTACAGGCTTTATGTTCTTGGTTATCGGCACCCAGAGGTCGGTGGGCAGGGATATGTCAGAGGAAGTCAGCAGATGGACGTATTGCGCCATCCTTGAATATGCCGCCTTCACCGCATAGCCCTTTCCAAGGTCCATCCTTGCCGAGAGCCTTGGCTGAAGGGAAT
This sequence comes from uncultured Bacteroidales bacterium, assembly GCA_900316045.1. Classification (GTDB taxonomy): domain Bacteria; phylum Bacteroidota; class Bacteroidia; order Bacteroidales; family UBA932; genus Cryptobacteroides. The sequence goes on from ONBM01000054.1 coordinate 21,958, forward strand.
TGTAGAACTTGCCGTCGGTATAGAAGGCAGTGTAGTGCAGGCCTGGATTAAAGCTCAGCCTCTCTCCAATGAATATGTCATCTTCAATGAAGACGGAGGCCTCGTGCCCCCGCAGTTTGCGTCCGTCCAGTTCGTTGTACGTCGAGTCTGTCTGGACGGTGCCGCCCTCTACGGCCTTGTTGGTGAATGAGCTTGTCTCCGGCTTGAATGTGTGGAAAGTGTACTCGACTCCGAAGCGCACGGAGTTGCTTGAATTCGGAGTCCACTCGAAATCCATCCTGGCGCTTCCGTCAGTTATCCCGGACTTGTATTTGTAGCTGTAGTCGTTTATGTACTGTGTTCCGTAGGAATTATTGTACTTGTTCTCGATGCTCATCCTGTAGTTGTTGAAAGCGACAGTGGTGTTGGAGAACAAAGTGCTGCTGAAAATGTGGTTCAGCCGCATGGCAGCGATGGTGTTGCCCCAGCCGATCCGGTATTTGTCGGCTGATTTGCTGAACGTGCCTTCCGAGCCGCTGCCTTCGTCGTAGAGGTCATCCACCGTAAGTTTGTCCCAGCCATTGTAGACTCCGAGATACAGCCTGTTCCTATCGTCGAATTTATGAGAGAACTTCGCATTGGCATCGTAGAAATAGAAGTTTGCCTTGGCCTCGTCTTTCATCGCCAATTTTATGAAAGGCTGGTAGAACAGAGTGTGCATCCCTCTGAAACTCAGAGAAAAAGATGTCTTGTCCTGCTTCAGCGGCCCCTCTACGTGAACCCTGCTGGTCAGCATCCCGACGCTCACCACGCCGTGGGTCTCTTTTAGATTGCCATCATTCGTCCTCACGTCCACGATGGAAGAAATCCTGCCGCCGTACCTGGCAGGGAAGGCTCCTTTGTAGAAAGTGACCTTTTTGACGGCCTCGGGGGTGAAGACGGAGAATATTCCCAGCACGTGGTCGATGTTGTATATAGGGATTCCGTCCAGCATGACCAGGTTCTCATCCTGGCTGCCTCCTCGCACGTGTATACCGGTCGTGCCTTCCATGCCACCCTGCACTCCAGGAAGCATCTGCAGGAACTTGATTATGTCGCTTTCGCCGAACAGCGTCGGGGATTTGATGACCTGGCTGATGGGCACGTCGAGCGCGCTCATGTTAGTGGATCTGATTCCGGCGTTGTTCCTTGCCACTACGACTGCCTCGCTGAGTGTTGTGGAAGGGGAGAGGGTTACGTTTATCACTGTGTCTTTGTTCAGGTCGAAGGCAATCGTCTTTGGCTCGTAGCCTACGTAATGGTACTCTATCGTCGTCCGACCTTCGCGCAGGCTGACATTGTACCAGCCGAATTCGTTGGTGGAGACTCCTGTCTTGGCCTCGCCGCCAGAGAGCACGCCGGCTCCGATCAGGCTCTCGCCGCTTTCTATGTCTGTCACATAACCGCTTACGGTGAATTTCCGACTATTCTGCCCTGCTGCTACGAGGCTGAACATGAATATGTTAATGAGTATGGCCGAGTGTAATGCTTTCAGTCTCATCTATGCTATTTTCTGAATCTAATAAAAAAAAGAAGCCATGAGGCTGGCTGCCTTGGGCTTGACATGGTGGAAAATCGTCAGAATTCGCTATTGACCATGGGCAGGCGTTTTTTGACTTTTGCATTACCAAATCAACAAACAAACGCAATATGAGAATACATTCTGAAACTTTATTCGCACTTATCGGTGCCGCGGCGATTTGCTTTAGCGCCTGCGATGACGATTCCAAGAAAGAAGTGATCCCTACTTCGCTTTACCACTTCGAAAACGCCTTTCCTCGACCTTCGGCATCGAGCTGGTTGAGTCAAAGCTGATCCAGATGGGATACAGCTTGGCGGACGACATACGTCCTCTGGCACAGGAAGCGGCAAAGAGCAAGAAGAG
>ONBM01000036.1 GCA_900316045.1 uncultured Bacteroidales bacterium
CAACCAGATCCTGACTGCCAGAAACCAGGGCATTCAACAAGGCAAGGAGGAAGCTGCGTCCAACTTACTGAAGCTCGGCATCGACATCGGGGTTGTCTCCAGGGCCACCGGGTTGAGCGTAGAGCAGATTAGTGCCTTGCGCGCAATGCCGCCAGACAAAGTGAAGAGCCAATAGGCTCGGACTCATGCATGAACGAAACGAGGGTGGCTTATTTTAGGGGGCGCTGCCCCCTACTATCCCCCGCGGCATCCGACGGGAAGTTGGGACTGAGCGGCATTTTTCGGCCGCTCAGGATAACTTCCCAAGGATGCTAGAGCGCCTGGTGTGCAATTTCGCATTTTTACACACCGCAAGGCCGGTCGCGAGAAGGCTGACGGGAAGTTCGGACTGAGCGGCATTTTCCAGCCGCTCAGGATAACTTCCGGAGGATGCAAGAGCGTGGTGTGCAATTCCGCCTTTTTGCACACCGCAAGGCTTGTAGCGACTAGGCATCCGACGGGAAGTTGGGACTGAGCGGCATTTTTCGGCCGCTCAGGATAACTTCCCGAGGATGCATTTAAGAACAAAAATCTGCATTTAAATTATTTCGAGGTCGGAGTCTTTGATCCAGCCTTGGCGCCCGTCGGCGAGAGAGATGTTTTTCCAGCCGCCGACCTCATCGATGATTTGCACCTTGCTACCCTCGTGAAGGATGAACAGATTCTTGCCGCCATCATCCGAAGGAGAACTTTTCACCGAAGTAACCGGAGCCATGATAATCGCACCGTCAGCTTTCGAGAAGTCAGACTTCTGCCAAGCTGAGAAACCAAGGCAGCACAGCGACAGGATGAAGAAAAATATACCTGAAAAGAAACCCCATTTCCTGCTGGCAGGCTTTGGCGCCATTATGAATAAGACGACCATAACCAAGGTTAGAGCCAAGAATATGATGAATAGCCAAGCCCAAGTGTTCGAATCAAACATCCTGCTGACGTTCCGAGCAAAAGTCTTCAGAATGAACTCAGGCACTGGCTCAATCTTGTCCTGCACGAAATTGCTCGTGAAATCCAGATTGTAGCGAGCATCCTTGTAGGAAGGATCCATTTTCAGAGCTCTCTCATAATTCAACACCGCACGAGGATAGTTCCCCTGCTTGAAATAAGCATTGCCAAGATTATAGAACAGCTCTGGAGAGCTCTTGCCAGATGAGTGAATAGATTCCCAGCACGAAGCCGCCTGAGCGAACTTATTGTCATTGAATGCCGTAACGCCCTCTTCCCAGAGAACTGCAGCATCACCAGAAAGCGTGTCCACCACCGCAGATGCCATAGTATCTGGCACCACAGAGAATGGCGCCTGCCTGGTAGAAGCACTTGAATCCTGGACTGTAAGCGTCAGCGGAGAACCATCCGGTTTCTGCTGAGAATCGGCTGGGGCAGCATTAAGCGAAGATAAGCCAATGCCTAAGCATAGGAACATGCTGACAGCAGCCACAACGCCCTTTCCAGAATCCTTTTTTCGACCCTTTAAGCTGGAATCGATAGAAGATATCACATCCACGGCATCCTCAAAATGCCCTTTCATCTCCTTGCTTCCAGAATCAGGAGAATACCTGGCGAACTCGCAAGCATCCAGAAGGCCGATGAACTTGTCAGACTGCTCTGCGCTTACGCCACCCTTAACCAGCTCCGCTTTTATGTTATCCTTATTGATTTCCGACATATCCATGTTCAGTTTATCTGAAATGTAGCCCAGAAGAGCCTTGTGCAGTTCCTCGTAATAGGCAGAATAGAGATTCTTGTCAAGATATTCCTGAGCCTGCTTGAGCCTTCCCAACGCCATTTTAGTCGCCCTTCTGTTCTTAGCCCCAGCCACATCGGCCTTCCTCTGAGCCATTTTCCTGCCACCAAGCACGAGTGCAAAAGCACCACCCAAAAGCAGCAACAAAACTATCCAGAAGCCAGTAGACCCAAGGAAGAAACTATTCTCGCTACGCAGCGAAGGCTTCTTAGTAGAAATGAACCTGATATCATTAGATATATTCTTAACTCCGCTACGTTCCACGCTCGGCATAGAAGATTGAGAGGCAGAAGGAGCATCGCCACCCTTGCCTTTAGCGACTTTAATATTCAAAGGTTCGGTATGCAAGGTGACATATTTCCCAGCATTCACGTCATAATAGGAATATTCTATCGGCGGAATAGTGAAATCTCCGTGACTCCTGGGAATGAATGGGAACTCGAATGATTTGCTTCCCGACGTGCCACCCGTGCTCTTATCCGTGTTCTCTGTTGTTTTCGTATCGTAAACCTCGAAATCAGGAGGGAAATTCACCTTAGGAGCCTCAAGCAGAGCTACATTGCCTCGTCCAGACACAGTTACGATCAGAGATGCGGCATCGTGAGTGCTGATATTGTCTGACGTGAGTCTTGCGGAAATGCCAAAATTACCCACGCCGCCACCATAGGAAGCAGGCTGTCCGGAAGGCAGGGCGTTAACCCTGACCCTCGATGCAGGAGTGACGACTCTCTTACGAATAGTCCTGTAATCGTCTTGGAAGAAACTATCGAATATGCTGCCAGACGAGCCTGAATTAACTCTTACGTTCACCAGGCACACCAACTCCGCAGGATCGATGCTGATTGTGCCAGCCTGCTGAGGAATCAGCACGTAAGACCTGAGCACCGCAGTATTATAAATCTTATCATCGTAACTCTCCCGCTTGAATTCGATATTGGTCGGCGAATATGTCTCCTGACTCCAGAATCCATTGAAAGTAGGGAATTTAGCGTTTTCAAAACCAGCGATGTTAACTCTCTGGTAAAGCTTCAACGTTGCCGTGATCGGCTCGCCTACCACAGCCTCTGACTTGCTCAAGGACAGTTTCATGAAAAGATCATTCCCGGAAATGTCCCCAGTCGTTGTCTGATTATCCGCCCGGGAATTGCCTTGTCCGCCCGAAGATTGATTATTGGAGCCGCCGGAAGAACCCTCGGAAACGACTTGGATAGAAACCGAAGCAGAATGAATGTCATTCCCCTTCATCTTTGCAGTTGCCGAAGGAATGTTGAAAGATCCCTTGGATTTAGGAATGAGAATATAAGTATACGTCGTCTGAGACGAAGAGCTTCTCTTGCCATTAATAATCTGAACGCTTCTGGAAGTGCCTTTCTGAGGACCCCAGACCAGCTGGAAATCGTTCCCCGGAGCCCATGAGAATTCAGTCGGTTCCTTTTCGCCCTCTATTATGAAAGTCACGTTGAACTGCTCGTCAACTGCGACGACATCAGGTGCTTCCACCTTTATCTCATTCTGAGCAAAAGAAGCGAAAGCAACTGAAATGAATACTATTAATATGCTGAGAATTCTTTTCATAGACTTCTACCAATTCTTTTCCTTCTGTTTAGATTTAAGCAATGCGGCTTTTTCTTTATTGACCTTGTCCTGGGTCTCCTTTTCCTTCGCCTGAATGGCGCTGAGCATCTGCTGAGCCTGCTGAGGAGAAATTTTGCCCTGCCCTTGCTGGCCCTGCTGCTGATTCTGCTGATTCTTCTGGTTATTCTTATCATTTCCGCCACCACCCTGATTCTTCAGCATCAGCTTAGCATAAATGTAATTCTCCTTTGCATCCACGTCTGCTGGATTCCTCAGCAAAGACTGCTTATAAGCATCCACGGCAGCCTGCCAATCCTTTTTCTGGCAAGCCACGTTACCCAGATTATAATAATAATCTGAAGAGTTTGGGTTCATGGGAGCGATGTCTTTTACCTTCTCCAAAGTTTTCCCAGCCTCCTCGAAATTATTCTGCCTGTAAAGCGAGTTCGCCAAGTCATATGAAGCGGCGAAAGACGAAGAATCCTTTACCAAAGCCTTCCTATAATCTATCTCAGCTCTGGTGAAATTCTCCTTGCGAAACTGCCTGTTGCCAGAGCGAACCTCTCTCCTGTCGGTTTGGGCCGCAGCAGAAATACTCGCCAGCAATAGTGCAAAAGCCAATATGATATATTCAATTATCTTACGCATTTTTCCCATCAAACAAATGTCTCTTCGATTTTCTCTCTCCCACTAGCATTTCCAGCACGAAGAATAGCAAAGCAAGACCGAAGAAGTACATGAACTGCTCGTCATATTCCTCGAACACGACAGAGTTGAATTTCTCGTCTTGCATTTTCTTGATATCGTCTATTATAGGCGCCAGACCGAACTCGTCGTTGCCGGCACGAACATATTTTCCGTTCCCAGCATTCGCTATGTCTTTTAGCCCTTGCTCATCAAGCTTAGTCACCACGATCTTCCCATCCTTGTCCTTCATCAGCCCTCCATCTTTCATTGGGATAGGCTCTCCCTCAGTGGAACCAACGCCAATGGCATAAACCTTAATGCCATTCTCAGCAGCCTTCTTGGCAGCAGCAATGGCATCGTCCTCGTGGTTTTCCCCATCTGAGATGACGATTATCGCCCTGCTGTTGTCGCTCTCGCTGCTGAAACTGCTTGCCGCAGTCTCAATTGCTTCCCCTATTGCGGTGCCTTGAACAGGAATAGACTCCGTGGAAATGGAGTTCAGGAACATCTTGGCGCTAACGTAATCTGTCGTGATAGGCAGCTGCACGAAAGAACTTCCAGCGAAAATAATCAAGCCGATCCTGTCCCCGCTCAGTTTGTCAGTGATCCTTGAAATAGCGAGTTTTGCCCGTTCCAGCCTGTTCGGAGAATAATCCTTGGCAAGCATTGAATTAGAGACATCCAGAGCAATCATTATTTCAGCACCCTGAGATTTGTGCTCCTTGAGCTTGGCACCTATCTGCGGCCTGGAAAGCCCGATGACGAAGAAGAAGAACGCCAGAGAATACAGCACGCACCTTACCCAGGACTTTGCCTTCGACCAAGATGGCATCAGCTCCTCCACGAGAGCTTCATCACCAAACTTGCGGATACGCCTCTTGCGAATCGCCATTCTTACAATCTGGAACACGAAGAAAAGCGGGATCAGCAGCAGAAGCCACAGGAATTGATAATTTGCGAATATGATCACGGCAGCCTCCTGATTACAAAGACGTTCAACAAAAGTTCGAGCATAAGGCAAATGAGGGCGGCGACTGCATAGCCCAAGAACAGTTCTTTATACACAGGGAAACTGTCAATCGTGGTGCGAGTCTTCTCCATCTTGCCTATCTCTGAATATATTTCAGCGAGTTTGGTGTTATCGGTAGCCCTGAAATACCTCCCGCCAGTTTCATTTGCGATATTGGTGAGCAACTGCTCATCAATTTCCACCTTAACTTTCTGAATGTCGACGCCCCATGGCGTCATCACAGGATAAGGAGCCTCTCCGTTCGCCCCAACGCCTATGGCATAAACCCTTATGCCGTAGGTTTTAGCGATGTCTGCTGCAGTCTCTGGAGCTATTTCTCCGCTGTTATTCACGCCATCGGTCAGCAAAATTACCACGCGGCTTTTTGCATCAGAGTCTTTCAGCCTTGCGACAGCCGTCGCCAGGCCATTGCCGATCGCAGTCCCATCCTCGAGAAGATTCGTGCTGACTTCTTTCATCAGATTGATCAGAGTAGCCCTGTCGGTAGTAAGCGGACACTGGGTGTAGCTTTCGCCTGCGAACACGACTATTCCCATCCGGTCTGAAGGCCTCTGGGAAATGAATTCGATGGCAATATCTTTGGCGGCTGAAATCCTGTCCGGAGTGAAATCCCTCGCCAGCATGCTAGTAGACACATCCATGGTGAGCATTATGTCTATGCCTTCAGACTGCACCTTGTCCAATTTCGAGGATGAACGAGGCCGAGCGATAGCGATGATTATCAGAGACAAAGCAGCAATTCTTAAAACGAACGGCATATGCCTGACGATATTAAGAACTGTGTTCTTTTCCTGCTTCCATGGAATGGCATTCGAGACTCGAAGATGCGGGTTCCGGCCCTTGAGCTCCATGTAAACGTAATGAACGATCAGCAGGAGAGGAAGGACAAGCAGCCAGAGCAATGCAGGATATTCAAAGTACATTGTTCACCCCTCCTTTCTCCTTATTCTCGTCCCCCTTGGCAGCCTTTTCCTCCTTAGCTTTAGATTCTTCATTAAGCTGTTCCTGATAAGTTGTAGTGACGAACCTTACTGCAAGTGGCAGTGCCTTTGAATTTTCATCGTCAGAGGCCATAGCCTTTGCGAATTTCACGTAGTCGGCAGTCTCGAAAAGATTTTTCATCTCTGACTGCAAGTCGGCAGGGATGTCGGTAGACTTTAAATCCCGGAACAGTTCGCCAGAGGTCATCTCCATGGCATCTATGCTGTAACGAGAGGAAATATATTCACGAAGGGCATCAGTAATGCCTGAATAGAATATTTTCTGCTTTTCAGGCACCCAATACTGGTCTCCCCTGTAATGGTCAAGCTTCCTGAGGGCAATCACGTGAGCCGGCTCTTTGATCGCAGGGGTCTCCGACTCTTTCTTCTTCCTGGAAAGAAGAGCCCATATTAATATTCCGATGATCGCAATGCCCCATATTCCTAAAATATAAGGCAATATCTCTGCAAACGTCAGTGGGTATTTTATCTGTCCCTTTATGTCGTGGATCTTATAAGTGGTGGTGTCCACTGGCATTGTCTTCACGTCTATGGTCTGAGGAGCGAAGACCAGCGTGTCAATTCTGTCGGAACCTGTAACTGTCCTCACGACGGAAAGCGGAAGAAGCTCATGCTTCCCCTCTTCGAAAGATGTGATAATCATGGACACATCGATGTCGAATGCCTTTTTCTCGTTCTTTCCACCGTAAACTCTCACTGTGTCGGCCAGCCAAGGGCTAAGAACCTCAACGCTGTCCATGAATCCCTTGGAGAAATCAGGAAGAGCCAGCTGAGTGCCCTCAGCAACTTTTTTCATGTGGAAGCCGTACCTGAGCTGATCCGCTATGAGTATGGAATCCCTTTTCTGAAGCGGTTCCACGAAAGAATCCTCCGAACGAATTACCATCCCCTTCGACTTCGGGGCGCCCGTCGCAGCCACTGAATCAGGAGCCTGCCCCTGAGCGAAAAGCCCAAAGGCAGAAAACGAAATGATGAATATTCCGACTGCTAATTTTTTCATTTCTACCTCCTCCCGAAAAACGTCATCAACCCTTTCACATAGTCCTGATCCGTAGCTATGTCCACGGAGTCTATCTGATACTTATTGAACAGCTTTCTTTCTCTCTCATCGACCATTTGGAACCATTTCGAGAAACCAGCCCTCTCTCTCCGGCTGGAAGTGTTCACGAGCGCAGACTCTCCTGTCTCGGAATCCTTTATATTGACTATGCCCATTGAAGGAATAGTCTGCTCCCTAGGGTCATGAACCTTGATGACGGACACGTCGTGCCTGTTTCTCGCGATCTTCAGCGCCTCCTCATAACGAGGAGTTCCGTTCCTGTCCACGTCCAACATGTCAGAAAGCACGAAAGCTGTGCATTTTTTCTTGATTCCATTGGTCAGGAACCGCAGAGCCTCGCTTATGTCGGTGCCGTTCGACTCTGGCTTCAGCTCGATTATTTCCCTGATTATGTGCAGCAGATGGCTTCGGCCTTTCTTTGGCGGAATGAACTCCTCGATTTTATCGCTGAAGAACAATGCGCCCACTTTATCGTTATTGATTATGGCAGAAAAACTTAGCACTGCAGCAATCTCTGCTATCAGATCTTTCTTAGTCATCTCGGCAGTCCCAAAGAGCCCCGAACGGCTGATGTCGATTAGCAGGACTACGGTCATCTCTCTTTCCTCCTCGTAGACCTTGACGTAAGGAGACCTCAGGCGGGCGGTCACGTTCCAGTCCATGGAACGGGGATCGTCGCCGTACTGGTACTCGCGGACTTCGCTGAAAGCCATTCCACGACCTTTGAAGGCGCTATGGTACTCGCCTGCAAAAATCTGGTGCGACAGAGCCCTGGTACGGATCTCTATCTTCCTGACTTTACGTAATAGATCATTAGCTGAGGAATTCTCTGGCATATTCGTTTACGGCACAATCACCGCGTTTATGACTTTTGCTATGATGTCTTCCGTAGTCACATTCTCTGCCTCTGCCTCGTAGGTCAGGCCAATCCTGTGACGAAGGACCTCGTTGCAGACAGCCCTGACGTCTTCCGGAATCACATAACCCCTTCTCTTAATGAATGCATAGGCCTTGGCGGCCCTAGCCAAAGAAATGCTGGCGCGCGGAGAGCAGCCGAAGGAAATAAGGTCCTTAAGGTCTCCCAAGCCATAATCCTGAGGCGTCCTGGTCGCATAAACTATGTCGACTATGTATCTTTCTATTTTCTCATCCATATAAACTTCCCTCACGACCTCTCGCGCCCTGATTATATCGTCTGGCTTCACGACAGGATTCGCATGGGGGAACGCACCGGAATTGTTCATCCTGATGATTTCCTTCTCTTCCTCCTTATTAGGATAGCCGACAACAACCTTCAGCATGAAACGATCGACCTGAGCCTCCGGCAGCGGGTATGTACCTTCCTGCTCGATAGGGTTCTGGGTAGCCATGACAAGGAAAGGCTCGGGGAGCTTGAATGTCTGGTCGCCGATAGTCACTTGCCTCTCCTGCATTGCCTCGAGAAGGGCGCTCTGCACCTTCGCCGGGCTTCTGTTGATTTCATCGGCCAGCACGAAATTGGCGAAAACAGGCCCCTTATGCACTTCGAAGCTTTCATTCTTCTGGGAATATATCATTGTGCCTATCAGATCCGCAGGCAGCAGATCCGGAGTGAACTGAATCCGGCTGAATTTAGCATCTATGGCCTGAGACAATGTGCTGATCGCCAATGTTTTCGCCAGTCCAGGGACACCTTCGAGCAGGATGTGCCCGTTAGCCAGCAATCCAATCAGCAGATTTTCCACGAGAGATTTTTGCCCGACGATCACCTTGCCCATTTCCATGGTCAGCATGTCGACGAAAGCGCTCTCCTGCTGAATCCTGTCGTTCAGTTCTTTGATGTTAACGCTTTCCATATATCATAAATTTTAATATTTTTGCAACTGCATAATCTTCATTTCAATGCGCTACAAGGTCATTCTATCTTACGATGGCTCTTCTTTCGCCGGCTGGCAGGTCCAGCCAGGCACGCCGACCATCCAAGAGTGCCTGCAAAAATCCTTATCGACACTCTTGAACGAAAGCATAATCGTCACCGGAGCTGGCAGGACTGATGCGAAGGTGAACGCAATCACGTACGTGGCTCATTTCGACAGCCTTTCCGATAACCTTGACGCAGGTCTCTTAGCCTACAAATTAAATGCCATATTACCGCAAGAAATCAAGGTTCACAGCGTCTCAGAGGCCGATTCCGGATTCCATGCAAGGTTCGACGCGGTGGAACGGGAATACAGATATTTCCTGCATAGGAAGAAAGATCCCTTCGTCAGAAAGTACTCATGGTTCTGCGGCTATGGGCTGGATGTCGGAAAGATGAATGAGGCCGCCTCGAAACTTCTCGGCAGGCATGATTTCAAATGCTTCCAGAAGATAGGCTCGGACAACAAGACCTCTGTCTGCACGGTGACGAAGGCCGTATGGGAAAGCTATTCTCCAAGCCACGTCAGGATAATGGGCTACCCTGCCGAGGATGGCGACTATCTGATGTTCACGATCAAGGCCGACAGATTCTTAAGGAATATGGTGCGGGCCGTGGTCGGGACGCTAATCGACGTGGGTCGCGGCAAACAGGATGCGCAATGGATTGACAAGCTTCTGCAAGGTGGGACTCGCTCCGATGCTGGAGAATCCGTCCCGGGCCACGCGCTTTTTCTCTGCGGAATAAAATATTAATAAAAATTTCGTATTTTTGCACCGTTTCGGCGTGAAATATGCACGACTGCGCCGTGGATTAGAAATTAAAAAAACGTACGTAATAATTATGTTGTTCCAATTACTACAGGCCGCTGGCCTGGATATGGCCGCAGCCGATGCCGCCGATTCTCTTTCAAATGCGGTAGCCCCCGCGGTTGGGGCAGCTTCCGAAGTTGTTCCTCAGCAAGTTGAGCAATCATTCTCTTTGATTCAGATGGCAGCCAAAGGAGGGTGGCTGATGCTGGTTCTCCTGGCACTCTCAATCATAGCTATCTACATATTCGGGAAGAAATGGTGGCTTTTGCACAAAGCGACGCAGATTGACAAGAACTTCATGAGAGACATAAGGGATTATATTCATGAAGGTAAGATTAAGTCAGCCATTTCCCTTTGCGACAAATTCGATTCACCAGTCGCCCGCCTGATCGAGAAGGGCATAGAAAGACTCGGAAGGCCGCTTTCGGACATTCAGACAGCCGTCGAGAACACGGGAAACGTGGAGATCGCAAGGCTTGAGAAAGGGCTTCCTACCCTGGCCACCATTGCGGGAGGTTCTCCTATGATAGGATTCCTCGGCACCGTGCTGGGAATGGTTCAGGCTTTCTTCAATATGTCCAATGCTGGCAACAACGTTGACATATCTTTGCTTTCCAGCGGCATTTACACCGCAATGATTACGACCGTAGGCGGTCTTATCGTCGGCATCCTGGCTTATTTCGGATACAACTACCTTACCGCCAGAATTTCGGACGTGATGCTTAAGATGGAAAGCGCTACGATTGATTTCATGGATCTTCTGCACGAGCCGGCAGACAACGAGGAGGAGAAGTAGAAATGTTCAAAAGATCTACAAAGGTGCTGTCGGACACGGCAATGTCTTCGATGACTGACCTCGTGTTCCTGCTGCTCATCTTTTTCCTGATCACCTCCACGCTCGTGAATCCGAATGCGCTGAAGCTGTTGCTGCCGAAGAGCACCGGACAGGTTTCTGCAAAGCCGGCTATGACCGTGTCCATTAAGGATTGGGGGAACGACACCTACACATATCACCTCAACGGCAACGAGACTCCGACCCCGTTCGTCGACCTTGAAGACGGCATAGTCTCCATGCTTCAGGATCAGGATGACCCGACTTTCTCGATTTACGCCGATGAAAGCGTTCCCATCAAAGAGGTCGTCGCAGTGATGAATATTGCGAAACGAAACCATTATAAAGTAATACTGGCCACGCAGCCGGAGTGATGAAACCTTACCTTAGAGAAAGAGAAAAAGAGTCGAAGGTCTCGACTGTGACGGGAATCGTGCTTACGGTCGCCGTCCACGTCTTGGCTTGCCTGCTCTTCGTGTTCTCCGGGCTTAAGTACATCTACCCTCCGCCCCAAGAGCAGACTTTCGTAATAGACTTCCAGGAGGAAGAGCAGCCTGTCAGGCGGCAGACTTTTGGAAGACAGCCTCAGGCTGAAGAAGTCGATCGCACAAAACCTATAGAACTCATCCAGAGAAGCGAGTCTCCGGCAATCTCGCAAAAAGAAAATAAGACGGCTATCGCTAAGCCTGACGAGCATGGCGACGTAGAAGTGCCTGCTCCGAAGGAAGAAATAAACCAGAATGCGCTATTCCCGGGCATGAGCAAGAAAGATTCGTCCCTCGCTCCTCACGGGGCAGAAGAGAGCAGCGCCACTTATAAAGCCGGCCACCCGAAGGGTAACACAGCCGTGGGAAAAGCCGAGGGCGCTCCAAATGCCCATCTGAAAGGGCGTTCCACGCTCGGAGCACTTCCAAAGCCATCATATTCAGTTCAAAACGAAGGAATCGTAGTTGTTGACATATGGGTGGACAACTATGGAAACGTACAAAAAGCTATAGCTGGCGGGCAAGGAACTACCGTTACTGATAAGTCTCTCTGGGCAGCTGCGAGAGCCGCTGCCATGAAAGCGCACTTCAATCAGAGCATGGATGCACCAGCCCTACAGCAAGGAACTATAACATATATTTTTAAACTCAAGTAATTATCATTTAATTATTCACACTTGGCGTGAGCCAAATCCATTCACAAACATCATGGAAGAAATCATTAATGAAAACAACGGAAGCCAGGAGCGTAGGGATTACGCGTCTGGCGGGCAGGCCCAGGCGGGCTATTCTTCAGAAGGAAGAAAACTAAGGCATAGAAGAAAAGTAACTGCCGAGAAAGTCTCGGATCAAGCTATGGAATCTTCACGCGAGTCACATGGAAATTACGGCGAAAGGCGTTCTTCCTACGGGGAAAGACGTTCAAGCTATGGGGAAAGACGCTCCAACTATGGAGATGACCACTCCGGCTATCGCAGCAGCCGCCCTAGCTACAATAGAGACGACAACTACGGACAGCGCAGAAGCTATGGAAACAATCGCAGTTACGGCGACCACTCTGCTCCTCGAAGAAGCTACGGCCCTAGACAAGATGACGGTTACGAAGGAGGAAGCCAAAGGTATGGGAATAATCGCCCTGGCTACTCTTCGAATCGCCCTAGCTATGGCCAGAGGCGCAGCTACGGAGACAATACTCGTAGCTATGGGGACAACTCTCGCAGCTACGGAGACAACGGATACTCAAGAAGGCCATCAACTGATGGCGAGAACGGAGAGAGAAGGCAATATGTCAGGAAGCCATATTCCCAGAACAGGGGCTACGGAGCAAGCAGGCCAGGCTCTCGCTTCAGCAAGCCAGGAAGGCCAGCTGGAAGAAGGCCGGGCAACAGAAACGAGGCTTATTTCACGGCTGCCGATGAAGCTGGCATCAATCAGATGCTCTCTACGAAGCCTCAGATTTCAGAGAGCGCTGAATTATCAGATAACGACATCGTAAAGACACCTATAAAAGAGGAAATCCGTCTGAATAAGTACATCGCGAATTCAGGAATATGCTCCCGTCGAGAAGCCGATAACTTCATTCAGGCAGGCGTAGTAACCGTCAACGGAGAAGTCGTCACCGAGCTTGGCACGAAGGTCAACGTCCTGAAAGACGAAATTAAATTCAACGGCGAGCTGCTCAAAGGCGAGCAGAAAGTCTATATCGTGATGAACAAGCCAAAAGGCTTCGTCACAAGCGCAAGCGATCCTCACGCAGAAAAGACTGTAATGGACCTGCTGAGAGGTTGCAAGACCCGCGTGTTCCCAGTGGGGCGCCTTGATAAAAACACGACTGGCGTGCTGATGTTCACCAACGACGGAGAAATCGCCGAGCAGCTCACTCATCCTCAATACAATAAGAAGAAGATTTATCAGGTCATCCTCGACAAGCCTCTCGAAGATGCCGACAAGGAGAAAATATTGGGCGAAGGCGTAGACTTAAGCGACGGCAACGTAAAGGCTGATGAACTTGAATATATCGATGCAGATGACCACAGAAGGCTCGGAATAGAAATTCACTCTGGGAAAAACCGCATCGTCCGCAGAATATTCGAGACTCTCGGTTACGAAGTGAAAGCTCTTGACAGGGTTTATTTCGCCGGCCTGACGAAGAAAGGCTTGAAGAAAGGAGAGTGGAGATACCTCAGCGAAGGCGAGGTGAACATCTTGAAGATGGGTGCTTATGTCTAATGAGCAGCATCGGGCTGGTTTCGTAAACATCATCGGGAACCCAAATGTGGGCAAATCCACGCTGATGAATGCTCTCGTCGGCGAGAAATTGTCCATTGTCACGGCCAAGGCTCAGACCACAAGGCACAGGATAATGGGCATCGTGAACACCGACGACTACCAGATAGTGTATTCAGATACTCCCGGCATGCTGAAGCCTGCCTACAGGCTCCAAAGAGACATGATGTCTTTCGTGGACACAGCAATCGGGGACGCTGACATAATACTTTACGTAACCGATGTCGTAGAGAAACCGGAAAAAAACAAAGAATACATAGAGAAGCTCCAGAAACTTGAATGCCCCATCGTCGTGGCGATCAACAAAATCGACCTGAGCGATCAGCAGAAAGTGATGGAGCTGATCTCTTTCTGGCAGAAAACTCTGCCGTCGGCACTAGTGATTCCAATCTCCGCCAAGGAGAAATTCAACTTGGACAGCGTGCTGAACGCAGTCGTCAGCAAGCTTCCTGTAGCTCCACCTTGGTTCGACAAGGATCAGTTCACCGATAAGAACATGAGATTTTTCGCTTCCGAGATTCTCAGGGAGCGCATTCTCGAGAATTATAAGGAAGAGATCCCTTACAGCTGCCAGGTAGAGATAGAGGCCTTCAAGGAAGGAGAGGAACGCTATGACATTAGCGCAGTGATTTACGTCCTGAGAGATTCCCAGAAAGGAATAATCATAGGCAAGAGTGGCTCTGCCTTAAAAAAAACTGCGACAGAAGCAAGGCACGAGATGGAAGATTTTTTCCAAAAAAAAGTTTACCTTACCGTGTTCGTAAAAGTTGATCCGGATTGGAGGGAAGATAAGAAAGAGCTGAGGAAATTCGGTTACGAGGAATAAGTTATATCAATATATCATATTAAAGGACAGAGGTTTAGGAATATGGCAACGGACGAGTGGGACGACATGCAGCAGCAAGAGGATGATGAATTGAACGAGGAACCGCTAGATGATTCTGCCGGAACGTCTGGCAAATACGACAAGCTTCTAGGCTCGGACAGCAAGAGATATAAGTTATCGGGAATGTTCAAGGATTGGTTCTTGGACTATTCTTCTTATGTAATCTTGCAAAGAGCCGTTCCTCATATAGTAGACGGACTGAAGCCTGTTCAGAGAAGGGTGCTACATGCAATGTACAAGATGGACGATGGTAGTTACACGAAGGTGGCGAACATCGTCGGTCAGGCCATGCAGTACCACCCGCATGGAGATGCCTCTATTCTCGGAGCACTGGTGCAGCTTGGCCAGAAAGGTTTATTGATTGACTGCCAAGGAAACTGGGGCAATATATTGACAGGCGACTCCAACGCCGCTCCTCGTTACATAGAAGCTCGACTGAGCAAATTCGCGAAGGAAGTTGTCTTCGACCCGAAAATCACCAACTGGATGACCTCCTACGACGGTCGCAATCAGGAGCCGACCGAGCTTCCGGTTCGATTTCCTCTTCTCCTGGCTCAAGGCACGGAAGGAATTGCCGTGGGAATGGCATCCAAAATATTGCCTCACAATTTCAATGAACTCCTTGATGCCTCTATAGACATTCTCCAAGGCAAGGATTTCGCGATTTATCCTGACTTCCCTACAGGAGGCTATGCCGATTGCAGCAATTACAAGGACGGAGCCAGAGGCGGAAGCGTGAAAGTCCGCGCCAAAATCGATAAAATCGACAAGAATACTGTCGCCATAACGGAAATCCCTTATGGGAAGACCTCTGAGATGATCAAAGACTCCATCCTGAAGGCAAAGGACAAGGGGAAAATCAAGGTCAAGAAAATCGAAGACATGACCACCGATAAGGTGGACATCATAATCCACCTCCCGAACGACGTGTCTCCGGACAAGACCATAGATGCTCTTTACGCATTCACCGACTGCGAATGCAACATCGCCCCGAATGCTTGCGTCATCGTGGACAACAAGCCGCAGTTCCTTTCGGTCAAGGACATACTCATCTACGACACCAACCACACCAGAGACCTTCTGAAGAGACAGCTGGAAATCCGGCTCGGTGAACTTGAAGACGAATGGCATTACGACTCTCTGGAAAGGATATTCTTCGAGAATCGAGTCTATAAAATCCTTGAGCAGGATCAGAAATCGTGGGAAGAGCAGCTGCAAGACGTGTTCGAGCAAATGAAGACCTTTCAAGACCTGCTCCGTCGCGAGATTGTCATGGACGACATCTTTAAGCTGGTAGAGAAACCTGTGCGCAAAATCTCCAAGTTCGACACTAAGGCGATGGACGAGCGCATTGCTACCATCGAGGACGAGATGGAGAAGGTGAAAGACAACATCGAGCATATCACCGAATACACCATCGACTGGTTCAGAATGCTGAAAGAGAAGTATGGCAAACCTTTCAAGAGGCAAACCGAAATAACAGCCTTCGAGAGCATCGCCGTGACGAAAGTCGTCAGCAACAATGCCAAGCTTTACGCCAACTACGAAGAGGGCTTCGTGGGAATAGGCATGAAGAAGGACGACAACGGAGTGTACGTATGCGACTGCTCGGATCTTTCGGAGATCATCGTCATCGGAAGGGATGGAAAATACCGCATCACGAAAGTTACCGACAAGGCATTTTTCGAAAAAGACCTGTTGTACGTGGGTGTGTTCAATAGAGGCGACACCAGAACCATTTACAACGTGATTTACCGCTCAGGCAAAAGTTCCATCTCATATGCCAAGAGGTTCGCAATAACGTCTGTCACGAGGGATAAGGAATATGACATCACGACCGGTGAGGAAGGTTCTAAGATTCTCTGGTTCACCGTCAACCACAATGGCGAGGCCGAGACTGTAAGAATATATCTCCGTCCGAGGCCGAAGCTGAAGAAGACTCAGCTTGAATATGATTTCTCTGCCTTGGCCATCAAGGGAAAGGGTTCCAGAGGCAATCTTGTCACGAAAAATCCTATCTCCAAGATTCAGCTGAAGGCCAAAGGCGTTTCCACGATTGGTGGCAAAGAAATATGGTACGATGCTGACATTCAAAAACTTAATGACGAAGGCCGTGGCATAAGCCTCGGTGAGTTCGGCCCTGAAGACAAGGTTCTGGCAATATTCAAGGACGGGACGTTCTACACCACATCCTTCGACGTGTCGAACCGTTATCAGGGAGATGTGCTGAAAATCGAGAAATTCGACCCTGACAAGACTTACACGGCGCTCTATTACGATGCCAAGGCTAAGGCATATTACGTGAAGAGGTTCAGCTTCATCGAAAGCGACAACACTCCGGCGCTATTCATCGCTGAGGGGCAAAAGTCTCGTTTGGTAGATTTATCCGACGACAAGCATCCTCAGTTCCAGATTACATTCGGCGGCAAGCAGGAGCATAAGGATCCAGAGAATGTCGATGCCGAGGAGTTCATTGGCAAGAAGGGCTATCAAGCCAAGGGCAAGAAGTGCAGTTCCTTCGACATCAAGAAAGTCGTGTTTATCGAGCCTCTGCACAAGCCAGAAGACGACATTCCAGAGAATGATGGCGGCGAAGACGAGCTTCCGACCGAGACAGAGCAGACAACAGGAGATGAACCTATAGACATCATAGACACGGGAAAGGCAAAATTGCCTGACATCAAAGATTTGCCAGACATCGGGGAAATCGACGAGCCTACGCTGTTCTAGCTTCAGCAACGGTCTAACGGCCGGCTATATGCAGACATGGGAATATGTAAAATGAATATTGCCCTGACGGGTTTCATGGGGTGCGGCAAGACGAGCGTCGGCAAGGCTCTCGCAGAGCTTCTCCCAGAATATGTCCGTATCGACCTGGATGAATATATTGAATCGATGGCCGGCAGGCGCATCTCCGACATATTCCAAGAAGACGGCGAGTCAGCCTTCAGGGATTTGGAAGCTCACGCCCTCGCCAAGATATTCATAGGCGCGAAATCGGGAGAAGATACAGGCGAAGGGCGGAGAAAGATTATTTCTCTCGGCGGAGGCACCATAACCACAGAGCCTTGCCGCAAGCTGATTCATGAACATTCCGTCTGCTTCTACCTCAAAGCCAGCAGCGACACGCTGGTCGCAAATCTGCTGAACGATTCCACCGTCAGGCCGCTCCTGAGCCCAGACGGCAGCCACTTGGCAGAACCCCAGCTCCGCGCTCGCATCGAGCTGCTCATGAGCGAACGCACTCATCTGTACGAGTCCGCCGCCGACCATATCATCACCACCGACGGCCTCACATACGAGCAAGCCGCCGCTCATATCATTTCACTGCTCTGAATCTAGATGAATTCCTCACGCTCCTTGATGTCGCGGATGCGTAGCTGAAGGGTGGAATTGCCGCGATAGAAGTTCTCGACTATCGAGTAGCAGACATCGAAAGGATTGCCGCCTTTGATATATTCATAGTAATCCCCCATGTTGAATGCAATGGCAGGTATTTGGTGGAACGGCTGTTTCTCGTCTATCAGATCCAGCTTGACATGCACCCCGCCGGCACCCACCTTACGCCCGTTGCCAGCGTCCGAGACATTTTCCGTCAGGAAGACCGGATTATTGTTTCCGGGGCCGAAAGGCTGGAACTGCTTCAGCACGCGGAAGAATTTCGGTGTTATCTGGCTGAACTCCAGTTTAGCGTCTATGTCGATTACAGGGGTAAGCATCTCCTTCGTGATTTTCTCGCCCACATGAGCGTCTATCCTCTCCACGAACGTCTTCAGATTCGATTCTTTCATGGTCAGGCCGGCAGCATAGACATGCCCACCGAAGTTCTCCAGCAAGTCGGAGCAGCTTTCGATGGACTCATATAAATCGAAACCTGCCACGCTACGGGCAGAGCCTGTCACGAAATTGTTCGATTTCGTGAGCACTATCGTCGGCTTGTAGAAAGCCTCGACGAGACGTGAGGCGACTATCCCGACCACGCCTTTGTTCCAGTTCGGATTGTAGACGATGGTGACGTTGCGAGTAGTCAGGGCAGTGCCTTCCTGCACCATATTCAGAGCCTCCTGCGTAATCTCCCTGTCTATGCTCTTGCGCTCATTATTGTTGTCGTTGATCTTCTGGGCTATCTCGTTGGCTGTCCTGTCGTCGGAAGCCGTCAGCAATTCCACCGCAAGCCGGCCCGTCTCCATACGCCCGGCAGCATTGATCCTCGGCCCTATTTTAAAGACTATGTCGTCGATGGTGATATGCGAAGGCTCAAGCTTAGAAATGGCAGCCATCGCCTGCAACCCCTTTCGAGGGTTCTCATTGAGCTGCTTCAGCCCGAAATGAGCCAGCACCCTGTTCTCCCCCACCATAGTCACGAGATCTGAGGAAATGCTCACCACAAGGAGGTCGAGCAAGGGGATGAGCGTCTCGAAAGGAATCCCGTATTTCTGGGAATATGCCTGAACGAGCTTGAACCCTACCCCGCAGCCACTCAAATCGTCGAATGGATAATGGTCATCGGCTCTTTTAGGATCCAGCACCGCTACCGCCGGAGGAAGCACTTCTTCCGGAAGATGGTGGTCGCATATTATCATGTCTATCCCTTTGGCGGAAGCGTATTCTACCTTCTCATTAGCCTTTATGCCGCAATCCAGGGTTATTATAAGCCCGAAACCATTGTCTCTGGCCCAGTCGATGCCCTTGAACGACACCCCGTAGCCCTCGTCATAACGGTCTGGAATATAGAAGTCTACGTTTTGCGAATATCTCTTGAAGAATGAGTACACCAAGGCGACGGCTGTAGTGCCGTCGACATCATAATCTCCGTAGACCAGGATTTTTTCTTCGGAAGTTATGGCCCGTCTCAGCCTTTCCACAGCCTTATCCATGTCCCTCATCAGGAATGGGTCATGCAAGTCTCCCAGGCTAGGACGGAAGAAATGCCGAGCCTCTTCGAAGGTTTCGACGCCCCTCTTGATCAGCATGTCGGCAAGGACACGGTCTATGCCCAATTCCGTTGACAGCCTCTCGACTTTCTCCGGATCGGCCGGTTCCTTGATAATCCATTTACGCTCTTTTGCCATATTCACAAATATAATTATTTAATTTCAGAATGTAAATTAAAAGTGCTAAATTTGAAGAATCTGGCCTGCCCGGCAGGCAATAATATTGATAATTATTTAAAAGAATATGGCGAATACAGAACTCAGCGAGCAAGAGGTGATAAGAAGAGAATCCCTCGCTAAATTAAGAGAACTAGGCATCAACCCCTATCCTGCAGCTCTCTATCCAGTCAATGCGACTGCCCAGAGCGTGGCAAAGGAATACGATGCCGAGAAGGGAACGTGCCAGGACGTGTGCCTTGCTGGCAGGATCATGTCGCGCAGGATAATGGGTGCGGCATCGTTCGGGGAAATCCAGGACTCAACCGGAAGGATTCAGATTTACGTAAAAAGGGACGAGATCTGCCCGGGCGAAGACAAGGCGATGTACAATACTGTATGGAAAAAACTGCTGGACATTGGCGACATAATCGGCGTGAAAGGCTTCGCTTTCATAACTCAGACCGGTCAGCTGAGCATTCACGTCAAGGAATTGACTCTGCTCAGCAAGTCATTGCGCGTGCTGCCTATCGTGAAGGAAGTAGACGGAGTGGTACACGATGCTTTCACAGACCCTGAGATGCGCTATCGCCAAAGATACGTAGACCTGATAGTGAACCCTCAGGTGCGCGATGTGTTCGTGCAGAGGTCCAAGATAATCAACACCATGCGTGAATATTTCAACGAAGCTGGCTGCCTGGAGGTCGAGACCCCGATCCTGCAGCCTATTCCGGGAGGCGCCACCGCCCGCCCATTCATCACGCACCATAATGCATTGGACATAGACCTGTACATGAGAATCGCAAACGAGCTGTACCTTAAGAGGCTGATCGTAGGCGGCTACGACGGCGTCTACGAGTTCGCCAAGGACTTCCGTAACGAGGGCATGGACAAGACGCACAATCCAGAGTTCACTTGCATGGAGATTTACGTGGCATACAAGGACTACATCTGGATGATGGAATTCGTGGAGAATATGCTGGAGAAAATCGCCGTGAAGCTTCATGGAACTTCCGTCGTGAAAATCGGGGACAAGGAAATCGATTTCAAAGCCGGGTACAAGAGGCTACCGTATTTGGACGCCATAAAGGAATATGCAGGAGTGGACGTGAAGGGGATGAATGAGGACGAGCTACGCGAAACTTGCAAGAAGCTGAAAGTGGAGACCGATCCTACGATGGGCGAAGGCAAGCTGATCGATGCAATCTTCGGAGCGTATGTCGAGGAGCATCTTATTGAACCGACCTTCGTTATCGACTACCCTGTGTCGCTGTCGCCTCTGACGAAGCGCCACCGCAACGACCCTACGCTCACCGAGCGGTTCGAATTGTTCGTTTGCGGCAAGGAGCTTGCCAACGCTTACTCCGAGCTGAACGACCCTATCGACCAGCTGGACAGGTTCAAGGAGCAGGCTGCCCTGAAGAGCCATGGTGACGACGAGGCCATGTTCATCGACTACGATTTTGTGCGTGCCCTGGAATATGGCATGCCGCCTACGTCCGGTCTCGGAATGGGGATAGATCGCCTGACGATGTTCATGACCGGCCAGACGACTATCCAGGACGTGCTCTTCTTCCCGCAAATGCGCCCTGAAAAGGCCGCCGCCAAGAAAGAGGAATAGGCGCAGACTTC
Source organism: uncultured Bacteroidales bacterium (assembly GCA_900316045.1). Taxonomy (GTDB): domain Bacteria; phylum Bacteroidota; class Bacteroidia; order Bacteroidales; family UBA932; genus Cryptobacteroides. The sequence continues at coordinate 21,054 of ONBM01000036.1, forward strand.
CGCCAGGATTACAAAGCGGGAGCATAAAAAAGAGATATGCGACTTGAGAATATAACATCGGCTCACAACCAGAAGATTAAGGACCTGCTGGCTCTCCAGGAGAAATCCAAGCTGAGGTGCGAAGAGGGGCTCTTCGTGGTCGAAGGGTGCCGTGAAGTCAGCCACTGCCTCGATGCCGGTTTCGTGCCCAGAACGCTTTTCATCTGCGGAGAGTTCATCTCCGAAGACGACCTGAACGACATCGTCGGGAAGGCGGAGGCGTTGAACAAGAACGTAGGGATAGAACAGGTGCCTTCGGGAATATATTCAAAGATAGCATACAGGGGCGGCACGGAGGGCATCATAGCAGAGGTGGCTTCAAAAGAACGCACCTTGGATTCTCTTAATATCGGCAAAAAACCGCTGATCATAGTGCTGGAAAGCGTTGAGAAGCCCGGCAACCTTGGAGCCGTGCTGCGCAGCGCAGACGCAGCCGACGCAGATGCGGTGATAGTGTGCGATCCGCTCACCGACCTTTACAACCCGAATCTGATCCGCGCAAGCCTAGGCGCAATATTCACGAGACAAGTCGCCGCTGCCACGTCGGAAGAAGCCATTGCCTGGCTCCGAAGTCATCATATTCAGATACTCACCGCCCAGCTGCAAGACTCTTCCCTCTACTACGACACCGACATGACCGGCCCTACCGCCATCGTGATGGGCACTGAATCCACAGGCCTCACCGACATCTGGCGTAAAGCAGCCGATGCCCGCATACGCATTCCGATGCTCGGTCGCCTTGACTCGCTGAACGTCTCAGCATCAGCCGCTATCCTATTATTCGAAGCACTCCGCCAAAGGAAAAGTTAATGAACATGAAAAAGTTCGGTCTCATAGGAAATCCAGTGAAAGGCTCGAAGAGTCCTCTGCTATTCAATGCCGCGTATAATGGCATGACGCAAGAGGACGGGAGCGCATATTCATACGACTTGATCGAGGAAGATGGCTTTGAGAATGCCTGGGAGCATTTTCTTAATGACTATTCTGCCATAAACGTCACTGCGCCTTTCAAGGAGCAGGCTTTCGCAAAAGTTCTCTCCCTTGCTGAAGAAGGGAAGGGACTGATCTCAGGGCCAGCTGCCAAGATAGGGGCGACGAACCTCGTCGTGAAGAGGCCGGACGGCCTCGAGGCTCACAACTCCGACTTTACCGGGATAATAACTGCCATCGCAGAAGCATACTACCCTGGCATCGTCGAAGAATTCATGCACGAATTCGGAGAGCGTTTCTTCGTAAAGATACATCAGTTTTTCAGGCTGAACCGCGACGAGCATTTCAAGACCATCCCGCAGGCTCTAATCGTGGGCTGTGGCGGAGCGGGCAAGGCCGCTGCCATCGCTGCTGCGGAAATGGGCTTTGAGACCGTCCTGATGAACCGTAGCATCGAAAAAGCCCAGGCAATCATCAATGCGAATCCCGAATATGGGTTCATTGCAGTTCCGATTGCCGATTTCAAGGAGGCCGTCAAAGAGTGCGACCTGATAATCTACACGCTTCCTATGGCCCTTCCGCAAATCGCTGAATTTTCGGCTGACGACTTCGTCATGGAAGGCTGCCGTAAGGTTATCCTTGAGGCGAATTACCGCAACCCGTCCTTCGATGAAGATGCAGAGTTCAAGATAGCCTCAGCCGAGGGCATATACATCCCCGGCACCCGCTGGCTCCTCTACCAAGCCCTCACCGGTTACAGCCTGATGACGGGCCTCAATCCAGACCTCAGCGCCATGCTCTCCGCCCTTTCCGGACCCGCACGAAGCTGCGATGCACAGAACGCATAGGATGCCGCTTCCCCATCGCAACCCGTTCATCCTGAACGAACCACCACGTCATCCCGAGCGAACCACCACGCACCCTGAACGTTCTACCACGTCATCCCGAACGTTCTACCACGTCATCCCGAACGACTCAGCACGTCTCCTGAGCAACCCTACCACGTCATCCTGAACTTGATTCAGGATCTGGTTTACGCAAACCCAGATTCCGGATCAAGTCCGGAATGAAGAGAGGGAAATGAACACGATTCCTGCCACCAGCATCCTGGGCGACTCACCCCCTAGCGAACGAGGGAGCGTGCGATTAATGATTGTAACTAGTTGATATGTAGCTATTCTGTGAGAAGCCCATCACGCTCGGTCATTATCCCAACAGAGCGTGAGATGGCTCCCGTAACTTGTTGGTATTCAATTTTCTCTACATTGATGTCTCACGCACCTCAAACCTGGGTTGCTTCTTTCGAAGTCCCTGTGGATGGAGATTGGGGTTGGACTGGAAAACCTACGAGAGTAGATTCGTTGCCCAATTCCGTATTTGGAGAGGCTGGGGATTGAGACCGTACGGAAGGTGTTTTACAAGCGATTGAATATTAAATAATTAATAAGCGATTATAGCACGGTCTCCATTTCGCCAGTCAGACCGTACGCACGCCTTCCATATATTATTGATTGTAAATAGGCATTTCTACGATGCTCGTACGGTCACCGTCATCCTACACGGCACGCCAAGTCATCGTGAACGACCCACTCCGTCATCTTGAACTTGTTTCAGGATCTAGTTCCCGCAAACCTAGATTCCGGATCGAGTCCGGATGACGGAGATAAACGAGCCTAGATTCCGGATCAGCTCGGATGACAAGGTGAAATAAGCGCCGGTTTTCTACTTCGATATAAATTTTTCTTGTTGCAGAATAAAATAATGTTAGTTACTTTTGCGCAGTAAAATGAACATATAAAAAATATATTCATGAATAGGAAAGAAATCATAGACATGTCCGATCCGGACTGTCCTGTACGCAATGTGCTGGCTAGGATCTGCGATAAATGGTCCGTGCTCGTCATGCTGGTTCTTAAAGATGCCGAGGTGATGAGGTTCAACGAAATACAAAAAAGCATCCCTGACATATCTCAGAAGATGCTCACCGTGACTCTCCGCACTCTTGAAGAAGACGGCTTCGTGAAAAGGAAAATTTATGCCGAGGTTCCTCCTAAGGTGGAATATTCATTGACGGAAAGGGCGCAATCGCTGCTCCCGCTCATCGGCAGCCTTGTCGGCTGGGCAAAAGAAAACATGGATTCCATCATCAGAGACCGCAAAGCCAGCGTCCGCTGTCACCAATAACCTGCTTAGAAAGTTTACAAAATCTTACTGAAGCAATTGGCTGCGCAGTACACTGAATTCAGGCTGTCAGCTGCACCCATATCTACCCCCGACCTTCAGGACCAGACGGAGTAGGAGCGCAGGTTCATTCTGTCAGCTGCACCCATATCCACCCCCGACCTTCAGGACCAGACTGAGGAGGAGCGCAGGTTCATTCTGTCAGCTGCACTCATATCTACCCCCGACTCTACGGAGTCATCATTAATTGGTATTGACAATTGAGAGCCATATAGGTAACTTTGAAAAGTTAAAAATTTGTCAGCCTAGTTAACGGTTGCGACGTAAAAGAAATATTGACATGAGCAAGATTGCTATTATTTATGGTTCAACGACCGGCTATTGCGAAACGGTCGCGGGAAAGATTCAGGAGGCCATTGGAAAGGAAAATGCAGACATCGTCAACGTGACCGACCTGAATGAATCGGTTCTGAAAGATCACGACGTGCTGCTACTGGGAACCTCGACGTGGGGAGCCGGAGACGTACAGGACGACTGGTTCAGCGGGATTGACCTGCTTAAGGGAGCGGACCTGACCGGCAAAACGGTCGCCATTTTCGGCTGTGGTGACAGCGCATCCTACGGGGATACCTTCTGCGGAGGCATGAAAGCGCTTTACGATGCCGTAAAAGACAAAGGTTGCAAGCTCATCGGAAGCGTTCCTGCCGAAGGCTACTCTTTTTCATCATCGGACGCCGTCGTAGATGGCAGATTCGTAGGACTGCCTTTGGATGAAATCAATGAAGAAGACAAATCACAAGGGCGCATAGACGCATGGGTGAAGGATCTTAATAATAATCTCTGACATATTTTTTTAGTTCGCTCTACGAGGCTGACAGAGGGTTTTTGTCAGCCTCGTCCTGCTTTCAGCATAGCAGGAAAACAACTAGAGCAAATGACAAAAAGGGATTTTTCCCCAGAAATGACGAGATTCGTCCCATTTCGACAAAATAAACGGCAGCCCTTTCGAGCCGCCGACATTTCATTATTTATGACATTTTATTTGCAAAGCGAAGCGGCGAGCGCATCAAGGCCCTCAGAGCCAGGAAGTTCCGGATAAGCAGACTTCATAGCCTTCACGAAGGCGTCGGCACTGGAATTCTCGGCAAGAAGACTCTTGACAGTATTCAAATATTCAATCTTGAATTTCACCGCATCCACCTTGGATGCCCCGCCGTGACCACCAATGAATAGCTCACATCCTGAATTCAGCTCATTCTGCGCCTCCGCTATCTCAGCATCAACGGCAGCGCGAGAAGACACCTGCAGATTGCTGACATGAGCCTTCGCCGGAGCCCAATGCGTATAATAGACCTTGCCTCCGATGATTATGCTCGCAGCCGGGAAATCGGTTGAAGCTCCGTGACGGAACTCGAAAGTAACTCCAGCCCAAGAGCAAGTCTTGCCGAAGTCGACCTCCGAAACCTTCCCCGTAGGGAGATCAACCATGCTGTCCCCGAATGCCTTCTGGAAACTCTTCATCATTCCGCCATACACCGGTCCTTTCGAGAAAGCCTCCATGCCATGGGCCATAGTTAGGTCTCTGTCTGCAGTCCCGCCGACATGGTAATCTGTGATGGTTTTCTCCACCGGCTTTCCCAACTTGTCAAGATATTCATTGAACTCTTTGACATTAACCTTGAAAAGAGGTTCCTCCATGGTGACAAGCGAGTCAGCGCCCTCGATGATGTAGCTGGCATCGTTCATGACATCGCCTGAATAGTAAACATGAAGCTTGAATGT
>ONBM01000002.1 GCA_900316045.1 uncultured Bacteroidales bacterium
ATATGTTGTTTATGACGACCATTTTTCCGAAGATACCATCCCGAGGCATTCAAACGATATTTTTTTATAGTCCCATTGACTGGGAAAGTTTTATTTAATTCAATATGTTATGAAACCCTTTACATTAAAGATTTCATTTTTGCTGCTCTTATGCTGTCTTTTCACGATTTCTGCAGGGAACGTTTTTTCGCAGGAGAAGAAAACAGTTACCGGCAAAGTAACGGACGAAAACGGCTTAGCCTTAATCGCCGCAAGCATCGTCGAAGACGGAACGACAACGGGCACGACCACCGATGAAAACGGTAATTTCTCTTTGAGAATCACCCCTGGCTCTAATTTGAGAGTTTCCTATCTAGGTTATGTAGATCAGCTGATCGACACGAAAGACAAAACGACTTTCACAGTCGTATTGCAAGAAGACGCAAACAGCTTGAAAGAACTGGTTGTCGTGGGGTACGGAACGCAAGCCAAGAAAGACATCACCGGATCGGTGAGCGTGGTGAGAGCCAAAGACCTTTTGTCAAGCACCGGATCTTCCGCTACTCAGCAGCTGCAGGGGAAAGCCGCCGGCGTGTATGTAGGACAAACAGGTTCCCCTGGTTCTGCGACTATGGTACGCATCCGAGGCATCAATACGGTGAACGACAATGGCCCTCTGTATGTGATTGACGGAGTATCCACCCGTAACCAGAATTTAAGCAGCTTGAACCCGAATGACATCGAAAGCATGCAGGTGCTGAAAGATGCTTCCTCGGCTGCAATTTATGGGGCGCAAGCTGCCAATGGCGTCATCCTGATCACCACCAAGAGAGGCATCGGCACGGGACGGCCAAAATTAACTTACGATGCCTATTATGGCATTCAGAAAACCACCAAGCGGTATGATATGCTGAATTCGGCGGACAGGCTGGCACTGGAATGGGAATCACAGCGCAACGCCATGTTGATACGCGGAGTCCCTGAAGCCGAGGCCATTCCTTATCATCCGCAGTTCGGGCAATATCCGGAACCACATATTCCGAATTATCTGACGGTAACCGGAGCCAAGGGAGAAAATCAAGACATAAAGAACTATTCATTCCCTGACAATCAGATGGTGCCTTTCTCCGACACCGACTGGTGGAAAGAACTGGACCGGGTAGCACCTATTCAGAACCATCAATTGACATTATCGGGGGGCAATGACAAAGGCCGGTATCTGATAGGCTTGAATTATTTCAACCAGCAGGGAACGGTCAAGTACTCTTATTATAAAAGATACCAGACGCGCCTGAATTCTTCGTTCGATGTCCGTCCTTGGCTGCGCTTCGGAGAAAATCTGCAATATACATGGACGAAAGACGATGGATTGAATACTAACTTCAACGAATCCACGCCTTATTCATGGACCTATCGCGCCTCTCCTTGGGTTCCGGTAAAAGATGAATTCGGGAATTGGGCCGGTTCTAAAATCACCGGCACGGGCAACTTCCAGAACGTTATCGCGATGGTTTACCGCGATAAAGACAATTACTGGAGCAACTCCAGGGTTTTCGGAAATGTCTGGGGAGAAGCAGATCTAATGAAAGGACTGACGTTCCGGACAAGTTTCGGTGTGGACTACACGAATAATTACTATTACCGGATGAGCAAAAAGAATCCGGAATTTTCTGAAAGTCCCGGAACGAACAACCTGGAAGAAGGTTCCGGATTCAATTTCAGATGGGTATGGACAAATACATTGACCTACAATAAAGTATTTCGCGACATCCATTCCTTAAATGTGGTTTTAGGATCTGAAGCCATCCGCGACGGCCTCGGACACAGCATGAGCGGAAGACGATACGGCTACCTCTATGAAGATAACGTCAATACTTGGACATTGGGAATGGGAGAAAGAAACGACCTCAGGGAAAATGATTCGTCGTTCAATGGAGAATTCGCGCTCTTTGGCATGTTCGCACGTGCTGATTATTCATTTGATAACAAGTACCTGATTACCGGAATCATACGCCGGGACGGAGTTTCTCGGTTCGCCAAGAAAAACAGATACGGGGTTTTCCCTTCTGCATCTTTGGGATGGCGCGTATCGGAAGAGAATTTCATGAAGGGCACGAAAAGATGGCTGGACGACCTGAAACTTCGGGCAGGATATGGAATCACCGGAAACTCCGAAATGATCAGAACCACCAATTATGCGATGGAGTTCACGACCTATCCTCAATCCACGAATTATGATCTCGGAGGAGCGAACTCCGGTACGACTCTGGGTTACAGGCTGGGACGTTTCGGCAACGAAGACACGAAATGGGAATCTACCAAAATGGCCAATATCGGAATCGATGCGACATTCTTGAACGGAAGATTTTCCGCGACATTGGATTTATACCACAAAAAGACCTCCGACATGTTGATAGAAGCTGCCTATTCCGCATTGGCAAATGACGAAATCGGAAAACCATACATCAACTACGGCGACATGAAAAACGTCGGTGCCGATTTCACGTTCAACTACAGGGACAACCATGGCGATTTTTCCTGGGATATCGGGCTCAATTTATCCACGTATAAAAATACTGTGCTGCGGTTGGCGGACTCGGATGACTTTGCTTTGTGGGGGTATGGAGACCGATTCGACGTAGGAGAGACTCGCACCATCAAAGGACATTCCATATCGGAATTCTACGGCTTCAAGATCATCGGCTTTTATGAGAATGAAGAAGATGTAATGAATTCTCCTGTGCCGTATAATACGACCCAAAAAGACTTGCTGGATCCTGACAAACCAGGGCCGAAGGAATACGTCGGAAAGTATAAGTATGCCGACCTGGGCGGAGGAGAGAACGGAGAGCCCGACGGGAAGATAGACATGAACGACCGTACGGTCATCGGCAGTCCGCATCCCGATCTGATAGCTGGATTAAACGCATCCTTCAAGTATAAAAACTGGGATATGACCATGTTCTGGTATTCTACCATCGGGAACGACATTCTCAACAATACCAAATACTTCACGGACTTTCCGCTGTTTGGAGGAAACCGGTCTACCAGGATGCGTGATCTCTCCTGGAAACCAGGAGCCGACAATTCAAAAGCCAAATTGCCAATACTGGATTCACAGGACGGCTGGACTGGAAAGGTGCTAAATTCCTACTACATCGAAGATGGTTCATTCTTAAGGCTGAAAAATCTTGTCATCGGGTATACTTTCCCAGAATCCTGGCTGCAAAAGGCAACCATTTCCAACTTGCGCATCTATCTGCAAGCCGAGAACATTTTGACTTTCACGAAATATAAGGGATTGGATCCTGAAATCACCAACAGGGAAACAGGCACAGGCAACCGAGCAGACCTCAGCCGTGGAATCGACGGAGGTGGCTGGCCTACGACCATGCGTTTGCTTTTTGGCGTAAACTTCACATTTTAAATCATTTAAATAGCTGCACAATGAAAAAGATTATCATATTGCTACTGCTTGGAGCAGCCGCTCTTTCGGTTAGTTCCTGTGGAGAAGATTTTTTGTACAAAGCACCGCAAGGAAGCATCGATCAAGCAGCATTGATGAACGAGACTGGAATCGACCTGCTGACGACGACCGCTTATGCGAACCTCACCGAAGACGGTTGGGGAGCTAGTCCTTTCAACTGGACATTCGGAGGGATGTACGGAGGTGACGCCAACAAAGGCTCCGACGCCAACGACCAATCCGTCTTGAACGACATGGAAAAGTATAGCGTCCAATCTAACAACAACTATCTCAATCAAAAGTGGATTTGGATCTATAAGGGCGCAAAGAGGGTGAACATCACCTTGCAGACCATGGAAAAAGTGAAAGACCAGCTGCCGGAGACATTCATGAAAACCAGAAAGGGAGAATTGTATTTTCTCCGGGCTCTGTTTTATTTTGAAGGAATAAAGGTGTTCGGACCTTACATTCCATGGGTAGACGATACCATTTTGGAAGACGATCCCAAAATACATAACGACATCGACATCTATCCGAAAGTACTGGGCGACATAGATGTTGCCATCGCCAACCTGCCGGAAAAACAGGATTTGGCGGGAAGAGCGAATTCATGGGCAGCCAAAGCCTTGAAGGCGAAAATTTTGATGCAGAAAGGCGACATGGCTTCCGCAGAACCTATCCTGAAAGATGTCATCGAAAATGGGCAAACTTCAAATGCTTTGAAATACGGACTGGAAGATGATTTGAACGCCAATTTCGACAGCTATCGGGAAAACGGCAAAGAATCCATTTTTGCCGTTCAGTTTTCCAATGACTTGAACAACGCAAACACCGGAATGTCGCTGTGCTACCCACATGGCGGCTCAGGCTCTCCTGGCGGATGTTGCGGTTTTTATCAACCTTCCTATGAATTGGCAAATTCATTTAAAGTGGATGCGAACGGATTGCCTTTCCTGGACAATTCCTACAGGAATGCACCGTTTGTGTCAGTCAAAAATCCGTCAACAGAACAGGATGCCCCGCTCTCGCTCAATACGGATGCCCTCGTAGATCCGCGTCTGGATTTTGCCATCGGACGTTTCGGCGTTCCTTATAAAGATTGGGGACTTCCGAAGAACAACTGGGTAAGAGACATGGGAAACGGAGGATTCTTCATGCCGAAGAAACACGTATATTCCAAAAAAGAACTGGATGCCGGGCTGGCCGGAGGAGGGTTGAGCGCCGGCTGGGCGCCAGGATCGGCCATGAACCTGCAATACCTGAGCTTAAGGGATATGATACTGCTTTATGCGGAATGCCTGGCTAACGACGGAAAGACCTCGGAAGCCATGGAAATGGTCAATCGAATCCGCAGACGCGCAGCTCATCCCGCAAATATCATACGTCTGCCGGATGGCACTCCCGCAGCAAATTACCTCGTCAAAGAGTATCCATCCTCGCATCCAGCATTCACAGACAAAGAAGTATGCATAAAAGCGGTCCGGATGGAACGAAAGCTGGAATTGGCGATGGAAGGCCAACGCTGGTTCGACTTGGCGCGATGGGGCGGCGAATACATGGCACGACAAATCAAAGATTATATTGATTTCGAGAAAGGCTATCTGTTCGCCAAATTCAGTGCGGCAGTTTCACTAGATGCCAGTAAGACGATGTTCCCAATTCCTCAGACTCAGATACAAACGATGGGAAATGACGAGAACGGGAAACCTTACTTGGAGCAACCGGCTCCGTGGAAATAATGAATCATATAAATTCCATGAAAAGGGAGAGAATCCTCCCTTTTCATGGTTTTAAGTCATGGGAAAACATATTTCATTCACCCTCTGTTTACTCGCCCTGCTGGTTTGCGGTTGCAACGTAAGTACGGTACCAAAGGATTTCACTTACAAATTCAGCATGGAAAGCGTATGCAACTTCAAAGTGGAATTTCAGCTGAATTCCGATTCGAGCTATGCAATCACGCGGGAAAATTATTTTTTCGACCGGTTTGAGGGAAAACACAGTCCGGTTGAGAAGGAAGGCATCGCGACGAAATCGGAATTCGACGAATTCCGCAAGTTAATCAGCGGCAGCGACATCCCTAAAATGGAAGATGCCTATGGCTTCATAGATGGGGAAAATTCAGGCAATGCTGTTTTGTACATGGTCACCTTGACACAAAACGGGAAGAGCAAATCCGTCTTCATCAATGCCGGCACAAAACAGCATTTCCCCAAAAAATTCATTGCGTTGATTGAGTATACCAACAACTTCATAAACGCACATGTAAAACCCTAATCATGAAGCGTCGGGCACAAGAGCTAAGCCGGCGTGGGGATTGGCTTAGAATTCGAATTTTTCAAGTTTCCACTCCCCTTTCATCAGTTTCTTGAGATTGGCGCAGCCGTCCGCAAATGATTTGCTCTCACCATGGGCATCCAGGACTTTCTGGTCTCTCCATGTCTCGCAGAACAGGTAGACGCGTTCCCTGCTTGTGCTGGCGAAAAGATCATAGGAGACGTTGCCCTCCTGAGTCCTTGAATCGCGAACCATCTCTGCGGTAGCAGCCTTCACCTGCTCCGGGGTCACGCCCTCATTAACTTCGAAAAAAACATTTAATCTGATCATGATATTAAGGATTTAAGTTTGTCAGTCACATTATGAATGTCATCGAATACGATGGCATTGAATCCCAACGCATCGGCTGCCTGAATGTTCGCAGCATTGTCATCTATGAACACGCATTCTTCTGCCTGCAGATGATACCGGTTCAAGAGAATCTGATAAATTTTGGGATCAGGCTTGCTGACCTTCTCGATTCCGGATATCACCATCCCGTCGAACAGCTTGAAGAAATCATATTCCTTGATCAGCCCCTCGGCTTTCTCCCAAGACCAGTTCGACAGGCCATATATTCCTAATCCGCCGGCTTTGAGCTTCTTCAAAAGAGCTACGCTTTCCGGGAAGCATCCTTTCACGGTACGCCGCCATTCATCGTCGAACAGCTGAATCTCCTTAGCATATTCAGGGAACCTATCCTGCAACTCCTTTACTCCTTCTGCGAAAGGCTTTCCTGCATCGAGGGTGGCGTTCCAGTCGTACAGGCCAACCTTGGCGAAGAAATTTTCCATCTCTTCTTCTGTCTTGAAATATTGTCTGTAAAGATACCTCGGATTCCAGTCAAGAAGCACTCCGCCGAAGTCGAAAACTATGTTCTTTATCATATTCCGCCTGAAAACTTTTTCAAAGATAAGGAAAATTGCGGGAATGGGCGATGTCTAGTTGTGGCCTGCCAAGGTGAGACGGAGGGTGAGGCCGAAGTTGTCGGCGTAAAGACTGCCTTTGTCTATGTAGGCTCCAGCGGAGACGAGACAGGGGAATGCCTTGCTGAATTTCGGGAAATTAACTTCAAACGCACAGGAAAATTGCTTTGGAGCGGATTTGAAGGCTTCGATGCGCTGAGTGTAATTGCCGTAATTAATTGAATATGTCGCCTTCAGCCTGTAAGGAACCTTACGAGCCACCTTGCCAGCAATGCCGATGTGGTGGGCACGGATTCTGTTATTGGCGATTCCAAGCACTACTCCATCGCTGCCGACAGGCATCGGAGTCATCAGCGCCAGCCCCATCGTGCGACCATAATTGGTCCAGCCGGAAGCATATTCCCCATTGTTGAAATAGTTGTCCCTTCCGCCAAGGTAGCGATAAAGCCGGTCAGGCTTCTTGCGAAGCTCCTCCTCGGTGGCAGGCCTTGCATGCACCGAACCCGACTGCGAACGCGTGAAGACATATTCATAAAGCACGTCGGTCACCCATTTATCCCTGTCTCTCAAAGAGATGCCAATAGTTGTCACTCCGTCGGGGAAATTCTTGAAGCGCACCCCTGAGCCATCCTCGAATGGCCTGTCGTGGGCTGCCAGAAGCGTGAATTTCTCCGCCCGCCAGTTTAGCTGGAACAACTCGCGGCCCCTATGGTCGCCAAGCACGTTAGCCTGATCGCTCGCAGTGGCACCACTGCCTCCGCTCCTGCCCAGCACGACCTTCATATAATCTTTGAAAGAATGCGGCTGAGACCCATATTTCGGGCTGTCGCCTGCCCACATGGCGAAATGCTCCAGGCCCATCTGGAAGTCAACCCTCTCGCTAAATCTGACCCTGAAATACAAAGACTTGTCGTGCAGACGAGCCTTGTCTACATACCTGTCATCTATGAATATGTAGTCAGCGTAATTGAACCTGAATGCTAGGATTCCCTTAGTCCAAGGCACGTCAATATATTCAGAATAAATATTATAGCCCGGCGCATTGCGAGCGTTTCCAGTCCACATCATGTCGCCGCCGGTGAGGGAAAGTTCCGCAATGTTGCTCCTGTCGGAGGCACCACGGAATCCAGGCAAAGCGCAGGCGACATCACTGCACCAAGGCTTGGCACAGTACATCGATTCTTCAAACCAACGTGTTCTATCCCGCATCCCCAGATACAGCCTCAAAGCCTTCCAGCCAATCCCCGCATAAAGCTGCCCAACCTTGCCGTAGAAGGCATCATGGGTGGCGGATGAAGAACCGTATGCCTCAACCGCAGGCGAAGCAAAGACAGCAGCATTCTGCGACAAAGAGGCAGCCAGCGTCGTCCCGCCATAGAGAGTCCAGCCTTTGCCAAAGCCATATCGCAAATCGGCAGCACCGGCAATCATGCCTCCGCGAGCATCTGGAAAAAGACCTCCTTTATTTGTCACTGCCCAGAAAGGCAAAGACTTCTCGCTCGCCGCAATTCCGTACATGGACACATTCCAACAGGCGGAAAGGCCATTCCCGGAATCGGATCTTTGATGAGCAGCAGATCCTGCCGGCAAGGCCACTACGACCAGAAGCGCCATTATTGATTTCATAACAGACATTGTCACTAAATTAATTATTCCTTTTGAAATCCACAATTAGGGGTATGATTGTCTTTTCTTTCATATCACTTCAATAATTTATTCGCATATTCGTATGAAAAGAGGATGAGTCCTATATACTTATTCATAAGGTCATACGACTTGAACGTTTTAAATATAATGCGCAAATTGCGAATATCAGAATTTTAGTCAGTCATTGTTTTCGCTATTTTGCGCTTTTCGCAGGAGGCCAGAACAATGGCGCTAAGCATTAATGGACATACTCTCATGCTTCTTAAGATAACAGCCAATCCTAGAATCACCGTTTGAGCCAAGAGGCAAAGAAGTAATCGTACAGGCGATAGGCGTTGCCGTCCTGCAGAACTATATCGTTGTTTACCAAAGGGCGCAGAGCCGACTGGACAGTACTTGAAGAATCCAGATTGTATTTCTTTATAAACCCCGACCTTGTGATTCCCGTCACGGTTCCCTCTTTTGCAATCGCCTGGACGAGAGCCTTCTGTTTCAGCGAAAGATTAGAGAGAATCTGCTCGTAATTCACTGCCTGGACATCCACCGCATTCTGGAAGGCCGCATCAAATTTGGCCGTCTTGCAGGTCTCTCCTTGACCCGTCATGGCAAACAGCTCATTCATAATAACTTGGACAAACCACGTAACTCCATCGAAATGGTCATACACCATGCCGACAAGTTCCGGTTCAACTTCTTTGCCATATTCTTTGAATTTAGAAATTGCGAACTTGACATAGGCATCTTTCGGAAGAGGATTGATGCCGATGCTTATAACGCTCTGATAAAATGGCTTGGCAGGGGAATTGAACATGTTCGCCATAAGATGTTTTTTGCTGCCAGCGAAAATGAAATGGGTCTGCCGGCATTGCTGGATCTTCGTCCTGAGAAGCGCCTCTGCTCTGACTCCTTTATAGCTGCCAATCTGCTGGAATTCATCTATCGCCACAATGCATGGCTTATCTGCGGATTCCAGATACTCAAAAATTTCGTCCAACGTTTTTTCCGGCTCCTTGATGTCCCCTAAGCTGAGACTTAATTCAGGCTCTCCAGTAACGGCATCTGTTCTGAAGGCTAGGCGCAAAGACTTGACCAAGTCCCAGAATCGTTTCTTGAGCGATTTTCGCTGCCCCACGTATATTGCACTGCTGAGTGAGTAGACAAATTCCTCAATTGTCTGAGTAGCATAAATATCAGTAAAAAAAACATGATACCTTTGGGCAACCTCTTTCTGACCGAAAAGATGATAGATCAGACCAGTTTTGCCCATACGCCGTGGAGATAACATGGCGACATTCCTGCCATTGACGATCTGCTTATACAGAAACTCAGTTTCTTTCTCCCTGTCACAGAAGTAATCATCAGAAATATATTTACCTATAACGAAAGGATTGTCTACCAATAATTTACTCATAGCAGCTAAAAATTTATTACAAATATAATAATTATTTTTATAATAAATGACTTCAACACGAATCCGAAGCCGTTCGATGTACGCATGGCTCCGGATCCGTTGGATTAGTATGTGAGTCTTAGCCTAGTAACCAAAGACTTCTTCGAGGGTAAGGGTCTGTACTGGACCGAGGGTATTCAGGAAGTCCATGTCGAAGCCTTTCTGGTCGCCCAGAAAGCCGTAAATGTATTTCCTGTCCTTGACCCACTTCTGCTGGAACGCCTTCACGTCATCGAGGGTGAGAGCCTGGATCTGCTCAAAAATAGCCTTGTTCCTGTCTTCGCTTAGCCCTAGATCCTGAAGGTCGAGGTAAGAATATATGACATCGATGCCCGTCGTTCTCGCAGTACGCAAGTCATTGATCATCGCAGTCTTCGCCACGTCGAAAGCCTGCTGAGATTCAGGCATGTCATTGATGATCTTGTCGAATCCCTCGACTGCGGCCTTCTGCTTATCGTTCTGAGAAGCGATGTAAGCGAAGAAAACATATGGGATGTCCGATGAATATGGCTCCACGAAACGTGCCGAAGCCGAATATGCCAGCCCTCTGGCTTCCCTCATCTCCTGGAATACTATTCCATTCATGCTGCCTCCGAAATAATTGTTGTACAGCCTGTCGACAGCGTCATTCGAGACATCGAATTTCTCGCCTCTGTTGGAATATTGCAGGTAATAGAATTGGTTGGCATCGTATGGGACTATGTACACCTTGCTCTCGTCTACGGCTATCGGCTGAGGATATTTTTTAGCCAGCGGAGCCGGATTCTCCCCGATCTTATGGTTTTTCTTGAGCATGCCTTCCACCTTAGCAAGATCGGAAGGCCCGTAATAAATGATCTTGTGCTGCTTAGAATACAGATTCCGGACTGCATCCAGAAGTTCTTCGGAATTCAGCGCCATGATCTGATCGTTCGTGAATGTGAACTTATGAACGAATTCAGCCCCATAGCGAATGTAATTCCACATATTGGAGAAGCAGGACTGCTGATTGAGCTTGTTGTCAGCCCTGCTCTTCAGGACATCCGATTTCAGCTTCGAAAGAATTGCAGTGTCAGGAATCGCATTGAAGATTCTGTCTTCAATGATGCCCAGGGCCTCCCCGACATTTTCATCCAGGCCGGTGATGCCGATGGTCGAAACAGCATTGCTGGCAGACAGGACCTCATCGCAAGCCAGTTCGTACAAATCCTTGTTGATTTGCTCTGCGCTACGGGACGGAGTTCCAAGATAAGAAAGATAATCCAAGGCAAGCGGCAGGCGAGGGTCGTTTTGGCTGCCCATGTCGAAAATCATCCTGACTTGGGTGATGTCATTGATGTCATTCTTCTTGTAAAGCAGCTCGATGTTCTTTTCTAAAGTCTTCTTCGTCATATCATTCGCATAGTCCACGAACACCGGCTCGATAGGTTTCACGGAATCGGCTTGAATATCCCTCAGGAAAGCGCTCTGCTTGTCGCGATTGGTTTCTATCGGGGTGATAGCAGGGGCAGCGATCTTCTCGATGCTCTTGTCCTCGCCGACGAACTTGAACGCCTCGACGTAATTGTTCTCTCCAAGATATTCATTTGCCCAGTCTACGATCTGTTGCTTCGTGACCTTCTCCATTCTGGACAGCTGCCGGGCGTCGTCTTTCCAGCTGGAACCATTGATGAATGAGTTCACGAACATCATGGCACGGCTGTCATTATCTTCAAGCTGACGCATCTCGTTAAGCTTGTAGTTGTTGATGGTAGCCTTTATAAGCGTGTCGCTGAACTCCCCTTTGCGCAATTTCTCCACTTCTCCCAGCATTAAGTCGCGCACCTCATCTAGCGTCTGGCCCTCGCGAGGATACCCAAGAAGAAGGAATTGTCCTTCGTCCGGAAGGGAATAGTTCACGGCAAAGGCAGAATTGATCTTCTGGGCCTGCAATAGGTTCAGGTCGAACAGTCCAGCCTTGCCATTGTAGAGAATGGAGCGGACAAGGTCTCCCACCTCGCTGTTCCTGAAATCCTTCGATCCCGGCACTCTCCAGCCAAGCACCATGAATTCCGCATCATTGCCGTACACGGTTTTGTGCACAGGGGCAGTGATGGGATCCTCCGGCATTGCCTCCATATCTTTGAGGTTCTCGTTAGGCTTCCAGTCGCCGAAATATTTCTCGATAGTGGCCACGAACGCATCCGGGTCGAAATCGCCGGAAACGCAAATCGCCACGTTATTCGGCACGTAATAATAGTTCCTGTGATTCTCGATGTTGACTATGGAAGGGTTCTTCAGATGCTCCTGCGTCCCCAGAGTCGTCTGCTGGCCGTAAGGGTGGTTCTTGAAGAGAACGGAGTCGATGGCCTCCAGGCACTTGCTCAGATCCTCTGTCAGGCTCATGTTCTTCTCCTCGTAGACCGCCTCCAGCTCAGTGTGGAATCCGCGAATCACAGGATGCATGAATCTGTCAGCCTCGATTTTCGCCCAATTGTCTATCTGATTCGAAGGAATGTCCTCGGTGTAGACAGTCATGTCGTTGGAAGTGAAAGCATTTGTCCCCTGAGCGCCTATGACCGACATCAATTTGTCATATTCATTAGGTATGGCAATCTTCGATGCCTCATAGCTGATGGAGTCGATCTGGTGATATATCGCCTTTCTCTCCTCAGGGTCAGTTTTGGTCCTGTAGACCTCGAACAGGGCCTTGATTGAATCCAGCTTCGGTTTCTCGGCTGCGAAGTCGGAAGTTCCGAAGCTTTCAGTGCCTTTGAACATCAGATGCTCAAGGTAATGGGACAGACCCGTCGTCTCGTGAGGATCGTTCTTCGAGCCAACCCTGACCGCAATATAAGTCTGCAGGCGAGGGGTTTCTTTATTGACGGTCATGTAGATTTTCAGCCCGTTGTCGAGCGTATAAATCTTCGTCTTAAGCGGATCGCCCTTCACTGTCTCATATTTGTATTTAGAGCAAGAGCCAAGCATGAACAATGCAAGGACAGACGCAAGACCCAATAAAATCTTTTTCATAATATTGAATATGAATTATTTAAACATTGCTCTAAAGATATTCATAATAAATGAATATGCAAAATTAGACGAATTCTTCAATCGCAGGCTGCAGGATCTTGCCGATGGCGTCGGTCTCTATCAGGAAGCCGTCATGGCCGTAGACAGTAGGAATCTCGAAATAGCGGGCTCCAGGGATCATGGCAGCCAGGGGTTTCATGTCCTCAGGAGGGAAAAGCTCGTCTGAGGACATGCACACCAATGTGAAATATTCCTTCAGCCTGCCTAGGGCTGCCTTCAAGCCGCCGCGCCCACGACCTAAGTTATTGCTGTCCACCTGATCGCAGATGGATTTATACGAATATGCATCCCAGGACTTGATGAATTTCAGGCTCTGGTGGCTGTAGTAGGAGGAAACTTTCTCGGCGAACACGAAGTCCTCGTTTTCCTCTTCCTGCTTGAAGAGGCCTTCCTCACAGCGATATGTCAGCAGCGCTATCGCCCTTGCAGCCTTGAGACCGAAGAGACCACCCTTAATCGTGGTGCCAGCCTTGAAGGTCGGGTCTGCCTCCAGCGCAAACCTCATAGCCGTGTTGAAACCTGTAATCCACGGGGTAACGCGAGCGCCCGAGGCAATGATGAACACTTTCCCGAATGTCTCAGGACATGAATATGCCCACTCGAATGACATGAAACCTCCCATGGACGTGCCAATGAGAATATCGATCTTTTCTATTCCCAAGTGCTTGCGAAGCATGTCAAAAGCCCTGACCGTATCTCTTACAGTGACCCTCGGGAAAGCCAGCCTGTACGGCTTGCCAGTTTTCGGATCGATGCTCTCAGGCCCGGACGAGCCGCAAGCTGAGCCAAGCACATTGGCGCAGATGACGAAATATTTCTGTGTGTCAATCAGCTTTCCAGGCCCCACAAGCGCAGGCCACCATTCACCCTCCGGATCGGAAGATGCCGTAAGCGCATGGCAAAGCCAGATAACTTTTTTCCCGGGGTTATATTCAAAAGGAGAAGTATGATAAACAACTTTCAGATTCTCAATGCTTCCACCCGCCTCAAACTCGAATTTTCCACCGTCGAAGACATGCCTGTCCATATTTTTTTGTTATAATATGGATGTGAATTTAGCAATTATCTCAATACCGATAGCATGTTCATGGATTTTTTTTAATTTTGTGAATATGTCAAATTTCAGGATTGGAAACGGCTACGACGTGCATGCTTTGAAGGAAGGACTGCCGATGTGGCTCTGCGGAATAAAAATCGATGGCAGCAAAGGCTTCGTGGCCCACTCGGACGGGGACGTAGCCATTCACGCCCTATGCGATGCCATACTTGGCGCAGCGGCTCTTGGCGACATAGGGAAGCATTTTCCAGACAACGACGACAAGTGGAAAGGCATCGACAGCAAAGTGCTGCTGGGGAACGTAATGAATATGATACCTGAATATTCCGTCTGCAACGCCGACATAACCATAGCGCTTCAGGCTCCCAAGCTGCGCCCTTACATTGACAAAATGCGCTCTTCGCTCGCTTCCGTGATGAATATCGACCCTTCGCAAGTTTCCGTGAAAGCGACGACGACGGAAAGGCTCGGCTTCGTGGGCAGAGGCGAAGGCTGCGAAGTCTGGGCTACGGTATTATTAGAAAAGAAATGACACCTGTCGCAGTCATAATCACGGCTCTGGCTTATTTCGCCGCGATGTTCATGGTTTCTTGGCTTTCTTCCAGAAAAGCTAGCAATGCCAATTTCTTCAACGGAGGCAGGAAATCGCCTTGGTGGATAGTGGCGATTGCCATGATCGGGGCGCCGATGTCTGGGGTAACCTACGTCTCGGTGCCAGGAATGGTGGGCGTGGGTGGCACACAGATGGGCTACATGCAGATGGTGCTGGGTTTCTTCGTGGGCTACATAGCAATTGCCTACGTCCTGACTCCGGTTTTCTTCAAGATGAACATAGTCTCTATCTATCAATATCTAGACGAACGTTTCGGAGTAACCTCTCACAAGACCGGAGCCTGGTTCTTCTTCATTTCAAAGATATTGGGCGCAGCGGTCAGGCTGTTCCTGGTCTGCGTGACGCTGCAGCTGATGATATTGACGCCTCTGCATCTGCCGTTCATCCTGAACGTAATCATTTCCATGTTGATAGTGCTTGCCTACACGTTCAGGGGCGGAGTGAAATCCATAGTATGGACAGATGCATTGAAGACCGTCTGCATGATTGTCTCCATAGCGCTCGCCATCATATTCATAGCTAAGGCCCTCAGCCTCGACTTCAGCGGCCTCTGCAAGACCATCAAGAATAGCGAATATTCAAAGATTTTCTTCTTCGAGGACGTGAATGATAAAGAATATTTCTGGAAGCAGTTCCTCGCCGGCATATTCACAGTGATTGCCATGACCGGCCTGGATCAGGACATGATGCAGCGGACTCTCAGCAGCAAAAACGCCAGAGACTCCAAGAAGAACCTGATAACCAGCGGTCTCCTACAGGTTCCCGTGATATTCCTCTTCCTGTGCCTAGGGGCGCTGATGTACATATTCGCAGGAGCCAACGGCATCTCCGAGACCGGCGACACCCTCTTTCCCGCAGTAGCCACGGGCGGTTATCTGCCTGCTATCGTCGGGGTCCTGTTCGTGCTTGGGCTAGTTTCCTGCGCATTTTCCGCTGGCGGCTCCGCCCTTACTGCGCTTACGACCTCATTCACCGTGGACATCCTCGGCGTAGAAGGGAAAAGCGAAGAAAAAGTCACCGCGACACGCAAAAAGGTGCATCTGGCGATGGCAGTCCTCATGGGAGTCGTAATATTCATATTCTACATCCTCAACACACAAAGTGCCATAGACATGGTGTACAAGCTTGCCAGCTACACCTACGGGCCTATCTTGGGATTGTTCGCATTCGGCATATTCACGAAATGGCATGTATGCGACCGCTGGGTGCCTCTCATTGCCATCCTTGCACCATGCGTCTGCCTAGTGCTGCAAATGAATTCGGAACGCTGGTTCGGCGGCTACCGATTCAGCTACGAAATCCTCATCATCAACGCCCTCCTCACCTTCCTCGGCCTCTGCCTCATCCGCAGGAAATAGCACCCATCATTAATGGATGGTTCTTCCCCCCATTAAAATTGGCACATCGTTCATTTCAAATGGATTGCTCATCCTAATTGCCGATAACAAGATGAAATTCGTCGGGAACGGCTATGCCAAAACAGCACTCTCTGCAACTATAGGTCGTCTCCCACCCCACCCTCAAAAGGCGGGAGAGCAACGACATGCCCCAAATAAATGAATATATCGCATAGCGCCGTCGCCAACGATTTGCCGATTACGTTTGGCAGTTTCGTGGAATTGCATTATCTTTGTGTACCGATTTTGGTACACAACATAAATTATGTAAGTTATGGCGGTCATTCAGGTTACGTCAAGAGAGTTTCGGGAAAAACAGGCATCCATGTTTGCACTCGCTGACAAAGGACAGCAAGTAGTAATCAGGCGCAGGGGGAAAGTCTCTTATATGCTGACACCAGTTTACGATGATGATTTTGTCCTTTCTCCTGAGGCTGAAAAGAGACTCGAAGAGAGTCGCAGGCAATACAGGGAGGGCAATGTCACGACCTTCACCACAAAGGAGGACCTTAATAGATTCCTGGAAAAGCTATGAGCATGTTGTATGAGATAGATTTTACCCCGATAGCGATAAAATCTATATCGAAATACAAGAAATCCAATCCTGTGCAATACAAGAAGCTCGTCAAATTGCTTAATGAGCTAATGGAGCATCCGAGGATAGGGACTGGACACCCAGAGCCACTCAAATCAGGCGATTCGCTAACATATTCCAGAAGAATATCAAAAAAAGATCGCTTGATTTATGACATATACGAATAAGGTAAATCTGGCGGTGTGATGTCCATGGCCTAGACCGAACATTTAGGCGGTCTGCAGGATCATCTCCATAATAATATATTCATAGCGAGGGTTCTCAGCCTCTACTTCAGCAGCCTTTGCATGATTAGCAGGCGCTGAGGACGCTCCCACAAGACTCCCTCGCAAGACGTACCCGTAAATTTACCAGCGTTCGCGATGAATGCGCTCTGGCTTCCACTTATCTTTTGGAGTATTCTCTGAATCAGGATACCCTAAAGCCACGACCTCATAAGGTAGCACCTGAGGTGGCAGTCCGAGAGCTTCCTTGACCGGAAGATACCTTTCCTTAAACGGGTAGCATGCCGTCCACACCGAGCCTATGCCAAGGGAGGTAGCAGCCAGCACAAGATTCTCCGTGGCGGCTCCCAGATCGTCGCGCCACATAGGGTTAGGACCTACCGTCCTGTTTTCACCTTCCCCACGAGCCCACGTCGTGTCCGCACAGGTTACGACCAGCGCAGCTGCACGCTTGAACATTGGAAGATTCTTGTTGTCTTTGAAAATCTCGTCATACCTCGAAGTGTCGGTCAGGACTATGAAATGCCAAGGCTGCAGGTTCACCCCTGACGGAGCTGACATCGCAGCGCGAAGAATGGTGCTCATATCTTCATCAGAAATTTTCTGATTCGTGTATGACCTCACGCTGGTACGAGCAAGAATTGTCTCTATGACTGGGTTGGAAGCTT
Organism: uncultured Bacteroidales bacterium; assembly: GCA_900316045.1. Taxonomy (GTDB): domain Bacteria; phylum Bacteroidota; class Bacteroidia; order Bacteroidales; family UBA932; genus Cryptobacteroides. Next base: position 17,390 of record ONBM01000002.1, read on the forward strand.
TATTTTCGGCAGCTTCATTCGAGGCGGTATTTTTACATGACGCCATCATGACTGCGGCTAGCACAAGAATAAGACATGATTTCTTCATACCGTAATATTTTGAATCATGTAAAATTAAAAAAAATTCACAGAAGCATATTCCCCATTCCCGAAATAGTTTTCAGGTGCAGCGCAACGATTGATTTGCATCGACTTAGGTGGTAAGTGAAAGACTTCATCGGAGGCAGGAGCGTGCGGTGGCGGCCGCAGGGCGGCTGACAATGAACTCGTTACAGAGACGAGCCCCACGCACCATGGGCTGGAGGCAGGAGCGTGCGGTGGCTGCTGCGGAGCTGCTGACAATGAACTCGTTACAGAGACGAGCCTCACGCACCATGGGCTGGGGCTATCGGTCTTTCATCTTAATGTAGCCTCGTTCGTCAGTGACGCAGCGGTAGGCGGGACGAATGATCCTCCGCCCTTCGAAATTGAGTTCCTCGTTGCGGTGGGCGCACCACCCGACTATCCTGGCCATGGCGAACAGAGGTGTGTATATCTCCATCGGAATGCCAATCAGGTCATAGACGAAGCCAGAATAAAAATCAACATTGGCGCAAAGCGTCTTGTGTTTGCCTTTCGTCTTATAAATCGTCTCGATGGCAACCTTCTCGACCCTCTGATAGAATTCATATTCCTTGGAACGTCCTTTCTCCTCGGCAAGGGGACTAGCCATTTCCTTCAGAAGGACCGTTCGAGGGTCTGATTTAGTATAGACCGCATGGCCTATGCCATACACAAGTCCGGACTTGTCGAAAGCCTCCTTGTTCAGCAACCGCAATATGCAAGCCTCTATCTCTTCTTCATCCTCCCAGCGTGACACTGAACTTTCTATATATTGCATCATGTTGCAGACCATTATGTTGGCTCCGCCATGCTTCGGGCCTTTCAGGGAGCCAAGGCCGGCAGCGATTGATGAATATGTGTCAGTCCCAGTTGAGGACGTTACCCTGACGGTAAATGTGGAGTTGTTTCCTCCGCCGTGCTCGGAATGCAGTATCAGAAGCAGGTCCAGAGTACGTGCGTCCAATTTCGTGTAATTATTGCCTTTCAGCATGTAGAGGAAATTCTCGGCCAAGGACAGGCCGCCCTGAGCATAACGGATGTGAATCGAGCTTCCCAGCTTCTTGTGACGCAGGATTGCATAAGCGTACGCTATGATCGTAGGGAACTTCGAGATGAGCTCTATGCTCTGCCTCATGAGGTTGTCCCGCGAAACATCGTCGGGATTGTCGTCGTACGTGTAGAATTCCAGCACGCTCCTCGCAAGAATATTCATGATGTCCGAGCCTTCCAAATCCATGATGTGCAGAATAGTCTTCTGCTTCAGTGGCATATTCTCGAATATCAGCTTTTTGAAGTCATCCAGCTCTTCATGGTCGGGAAGACGTCCGGAAAGGAGCAGAAAGGCTATCTCCTCGAACCCGAACCGGTTTTCTTCGATGAAAGCCCGCACGAGATCTCTGACTTCATATCCACGGAAAAACAGTTTCCCCTCTATAGGCACAAGGCTGCCATCGGCTCTGCGATCGTAGCCCACCACATTTCCGATGTTCGTGAGGCCGACGAGAACGCCGGTGCCATCTTCGTTACGCAACCCTCTCTTCACGTCGAGTTTCTTGAAAAGCTCAGCGTCTATCTTCGTGCTCTCTTTCATTTCGTCGGAGAGCTTGAATATGAGATACTCTTTCTTCTTGAGTTTCATAGCAGTGAAATCAAGTGTTCCGTAAATTCCTTTGTGCCAAGAGCTTTGCCTTCTGGCATGAGACGGGCTAGGTCGGCAGTGGCATAACCTTCGCCAAAAGATTTCTCTAATGCTGAATATATCAGCTCGGCAGCCTTGTTCCATCCAAGATGCTCAAGCATCATGGCACCAGAAAGAATGTTCGAGCATGGATTGACGATGTTCTTTCCAGCAATGTCTGGAGCTGTGCCATGAGTCGCCTCAAAGATTGCGTTGCCCGTCTCGAAATTGATGTTGGTGCCTGGAGCAATGCCTATGCCACCCACCTGTGCAGCCAGCATGTCGGAAATGTAGTCTCCATTCAGGTTCATGGTGGCTATTACTGAATATGCTTCCGGCTTCAGAAGCGCGTTCTGCAGGAAGGCATCGGTGATGCAGTCATCGACTACAAGCTTGCCGGAAGATAGTTCCTCGGCGAATTCCCTTTCTGCCAAGGCGTAACCCCAACGCTTGAACCCACCCTCGGTGTATTTCATGATATTCCCCTTGTGCACGAGAGTAACCTTCTTTCTGTCATGCTTTATGGCATATCTGAATGCCGCGCGAATCAGCCTCTCGCTGCCCTCGCGGGAAACTGGCTTCACTCCGAATGAGGAGCTTTCAGGGAAGCGGACCTTCTCCACTCCCAGCTCGTCATGAATGAAGCTATAGAATCTAGAGGCTTCCGGAGTTCCGCTGTCCCATTCTATCCCGGCATAGATGTCCTCGGAGTTCTCTCGGAATACGACCATGTCTACGTTCTCAGGATGCCTGACCGGAGACACGACTCCCCTGAACCAACGCACGGGCCGCAGGCAGACATAGAGATCAAGTCCCTGACGAAGCGCAACGTTCAGGGAACGGATGCCGCCACCAATAGGAGTGGTAAGAGGTCCTTTTATGCCTACATGATATTCCTTGAAAGCCTCAAGGGTCGAATCTGGAAGGTAAGTGCCATATTCATCGAAGGCTTTTTTCCCTGCAGGCACCTCAAGCCATTCTATCTGGCTTTCTCCTCCGCATGCTTTCGAAAGGGCCGCATCTAGCACCAGCTTCATTGCCGTGGTGACCTCTGGCCCTACTCCGTCTCCGGAAATGTATGGAATCGTTCGCTTATTCATTTTCTTTCAGGCTGTTAAGCGCAGAACCGGCCTTAAACCAGCCAATCTGCACGGAATTATAGCTATGCTTTGTCTCAATCTCTTCGGACGTTCCATCCTCATGATGAAGGACGACCTTCACAGGTGTGCCCGCCGTAAGGCCGGAGCACAGGATGTCGAACTTGTCGCCATGTCTGACTTTCTCATAATCAGACGGACAGCTGAACGTAAGCGCAAGCACTCCCTGCTTCTTGAGATTGGTCTCGTGAATACGGGCGAAACTTTTGGCGATGATGGCCTTGACCCCAAGAAAACGAGGTTCCATGGCAGCATGCTCACGGCTTGATCCTTCACCATAGTTATCCTCAGCAACTACGACGCTGCTATGCAGTTTCCTCGCCAGAGGAGCGACCGGCCCGGACTTTCCCGTAAACGCGTCGGTTGCGCCAATGAGCAGGTTCTCGGAAATATGCTCCAAGTGTCCACGATATTTCAGCCACGGTCCAGCCATGGAAATGTGGTCCGTCGTGCATTTTCCTTTTACCTTTATTAGCAGAGGCAAGGAAATGAAGTCTTTGCCGTCCCATTTCTCGAACGGCTTGAGTTTCTGCAGTCTTTCGCTTTCAGGAGAAATCAGCGGCTCTGGGCTGCCAGGCTTTGGGAATATGCGTCCGGAGCCATGTCCGATGAAGCCACCCTCGGGAAAATCGTTGCCCTGAGGCTCAGGGAAGCGGAATCCGTCAAACGAATCTGCGAGAGGATTGAAGGAGAGGGATCCGGCAAATGCAAGGGCAATGGCCATTTCAGGAGAGACTAAGAACGCATTCGTGTTCGGGTTGCCATCGGCCCGTTTGGCGAAATTGCGGTTGAAGGTGGTAACGATGGAGTTCTTGGCAGCGTTGTCCGTCACCTTACGCCTCCACTGTCCGATGCAAGGCCCGCAGGCATTTGCCATTATGGTTGCGCCTGCCCTTCTGAACGTGTCCAGAATACCGTCACGCTCCGCAGTGGCGCGGATCATCTCGCTACCCGGATTAATAACGAGGGAAGCTTTCGGCTTCAGGCCTGCCTTCATAGCAGTCTCCGCGACAGAAGCGGCTCTCGAAAGGTCGCCGTAGGAAGAATTCGTGCAGGAACCAACCAGAGAGACCTCGATCCTGTCGGGGAAGCCGTTTTCCTGAATCCTCCGCTTCATATCGCTCACTGGACAGGCGGCATCGGGCGTGAAGGGTCCGTTCACGTATGGCTCCATCTGCGAGAGATTTATGTGGAGGACTTCGTCAAAGTACCGAGACGGAGCTCTGACGACCTCCGGATCTGCCCTAAGATCGTCAGCATAAGCGGAAGCCGTTTCTGCAACATCTTGGCGGCCTGTGGCAGAGAGATACTTTGCCGAATTTCCGTCGAACGGAAAAATGGAGCTTGTGGCTCCGACTTCAGCTCCCATGTTGCAAATCGTCGCCCTGCCTGTGCAGGAAATCGTGCCGACGCCAGGTCCGAAATATTCAAGAATCGAGTTCGTGCCGCCTTTGACGGTAAGCATCCCTGCGAGCTTCAATATCACGTCCTTTGGACTGGCCCAGCCACTCAGAGAGCCGGTAAGCTCGACCCCGATGATTCTTGGCATCAGGAGTTCCCACGGCATGCCTGTCAGCACGTCTACGGCATCTGCGCCGCCAACCCCTATCGCGAGCATAGACAAGCCCCCGGCATTCGGAGTATGCGAGTCCGTGCCAACCATCATGCCGCCAGGGAAAGCATAATTTTCCAGTACTATCTGATGGATGATGCCAGCGCCTGGCTGCCAGAAATCAATGCCATAACGGGAAGATGCTGAAGAAAGAAAGTCATATACTTCCATATTCGCCTCCCGCGCTGCAAATAAATCGTTGTCTGCGCCATCTGAAGCGCAGATAAGATGGTCACAGTGTACGGATGCCGGAGTGCAGACTTTTTCCTTGCCGGCATTCATAAACTGTAGGAGAGCCATCTGCCCAGTCGCATCCTGCAACGCAACACGATCCGGACGGAAATCGCCATAGTCCGCAAGCCTGTGCAGAGGCCGCACCACTGAACCACAGCCCTGCCAATCGCCGGTGGCGCCATTCCAGCGTTCGCCGGCATCCCAGTCAAAAAGATGGGAATAGAGAATCTTTTCAGAAAGCGTAAGCGGATGCCCGAGGGCCTGACGCACGATCCTGACCTTCTCCTCGAAATTGGGATAATAATTCATTAAGTTCGTTTTATGAACAAATATAAGATTTTTCCCCAAATTCTATCTTCGTTCTAACTTCCATATTCCCATCTTATAGGTATCTGTCTCACCTGCGAACAATGTTTTTTTCTTAATTTTGAAAATGGAATTCCTAAAGAGCCTTGTAAAGGGAAGGAAAAATGCAAAATGAGACAAAGCATTCAAGACACCATCACTCTCACTGATGCCATCAGGCTCACAGGCCCGATGGCATTCAACATAATGCTCAAGCCGGCCGGGTCGCTCTGCAACTTGGATTGCAGCTATTGCTACTACCTGGACAAATCCGAGATATACGGTGGCAGAGAGCCAATAATGAGCGACGAGATGCTGGAAATCGTAGTTCGTGAATATATCAAAGCGAACGACGTTCCGCAGGTGACTTTCAACTGGCACGGAGGCGAGCCACTGGTGCTGGGACTGGATTTCTACAAAAAGGCGATCGCTCTTGAAAAGGAATATGCCGACGGCAAGAAAATCCTGAACACCCTGCAGACGAACGGCACCCTCATCACGCGCGAGTGGGCGGAGTTCTTCAAGGAGAACGATTTTCTCATCGGAATATCCTTGGACGGGCCACAGGACGTGCACGACAAGTTCAGGCGCGACAAAGGCGGGGCGCCGACGTTCGAGAGAGTCATCCGCGGTTTAGGGATATTGCAGCGCGAAGGCGTCGAGTTCAACACCATGAGCACGGTGAATCGCGCCAGCGAAGGCCGAGGGCGCGAAGTCTACTTGTTCTTGAAGTCTCTCGGCAGCCATTACATGCAGTTCATGCCTGTCGTGGAGCACGTCAAATACCCCCTGAATGGAGCAGGGAGGCCCAACAAGAAACTTAGGCCTCACATCGTGGACCCGGCTGAGGATGGCGCCATGATCGCTCCATGGTCGGTGGGCGACATCGCTTTTGGGAAATTCCTATGCGACATATTCGATTACTGGGTCTGCAATGACGTGGGGCAGTATTTCGTGAACGAGTTCGATGCCGCATTGGCTAACTGGTGCGGGCTTCAGCCAGGCACCTGCGTCTTCGCGCAGACCTGCGGAGGCAATTCCGTCATTGAGCACAACGGTGACCTCTACCCCTGCGACCATTTTGTCTATCCGAAATACGTGCTAGGGAATATTCAGACTTCAGGAATCCGAGAGATGATGGACGGACCCGCCCAGATGCGTTTCGGCATAGGCAAGCGCAACTCCCTGCCTCGCAAGTGCCTGCGATGCGAATATCTCTTCGCTTGCAATGGCGAGTGCCCTAAGCACCGCTTCAACAAGACGGAAGCTGGTGACACCGGCCTCAACGCACTCTGCGCTGGTTATTACATGTTTTACGCCCACGTTGCCCCATACATGGAGAAGATGAAGGAATTTCTTCTCCAGAAGCAAGCCCCAGCCAACATCGTCCCTTGGGCGCGTCAGAGGCTAGGCAGCCGATCCGTCTTATAGTGGCATATTCATACCCACTCCACTGGCCTTCCGGCGCCAATTTCGAAATGGTACTTCACTATTCCGAGATCCACATCGCTGAAAAAGCCTTGGCCCGCCTTCGCAAGCTCGACCTTGTCACCTTGCCGCAGGATGAATTTAAACTTTTGCTGATTCATGGCAGTCGGAGCGAGCAGAGCAGCATCCACCCCGTCAAGAAACCATTGAGGGGCATTCTCTGCCTCCATCACTTCTGCACGAGCTTTAATCTTGTGGCTGATGCCTCTGCTAGTGCCATGACCGAAGCAAATCACCCCGACATATTTCTCGCCTTTCCTGACTTCGACCCTATTCGTCTTCTTCGAGAACGTAAGGCCGACCCAGCAGAACTGAATATCCTGCTGAGTTAAGCTCAGGGCCATTTTCTCTCCGAAATAGCCAAGCTTTTCTTCAAGATCTCCCGTCGTCTTGCCGCCAACTAGCGCGACGTAATTCCTGACGCCAGAGAATTTGCCATAGTGGGCCATGCCCTTCGTAAATGCCTCAGGGTCATCAGTTACTATCTGAATATGAAGACCTGCGGCTTGGTTGTACTGTTCGGCCAGAGACTTCAGGCCGTCTATGATTTCCTGAGCGACTGGCTCATCAGTGAAGTTCCGCACGCCATGACGGATCTTGATTGCCTCGATAAGTTCCATGACATTCAAATGGTTAACGCTTTTGTCATGTAAATGTACTGAAAATAATGCTACCATGGAACAGCGCACGATTAGTTCGCGATGCCCAGGAGCTGGAGGCTAGACGGTCATATAGTGCTGGCGGTCGGTGGGGGTGAGGCGTTCGAGGGAATAGCGGAGCATGGTGCGAGGCATCGTGGCGGCATGGTCATCCAAGAAGGCTTTCAAGGCTGTCTCATCGGCTTTGCCAGCCTCCCGGAGCATCCACCCAGTGGCCTTCTGCATCAGGTCATGAATCTTTCCCTTCTTCATGAATATGCCAGCTAGAGCGAAAATGTCCTTTAGGTCGCCTCTTCGGATGAAGGTGAGACAGGAAACTACCGAAATGCGATTCTCCCATAAGGATTGACTGTCAGCAAGAGAATACAGGATGTCTCTCGGCCTGTCCAGAAGGTGGGCGCCCACGATGCAAGGGGCACTGCAGTCAACAAAATCCCAGTTATTGATATATTTGGTGTTAGCCAAATAAAAATTGAATATATCTTCTTCTGCCTCAGCGCTCACCTTAGGCTTCTTCTTCCTGGACTGTTCGCAGGCATGCGCCAGCAGAAAGAGAGCCGCTTCTCTATATTCATGATATTCATTGCAAAGCAATTTGCTGATGCCTTCTAAGGCTCTCTGTGGCGACTTAGAAAGTTCCGCAAAGAACTCGTCAGCATATTCATTGCAAATCTTGCGAAGCGGAGGCACCTTCAGCCCAAGGAATTTGTCGCCTTCGCCATATTCTCCTTTCCCAGTCTTGAAAAACCACAGACACGCTTTCGCCTGGGCAGGATCCGCAGCTGAATTTATTGATTTAGAAATATTCTGAACCCATTTCATGATAGTCGTTTTTTCCATAGATATTGAAATCTTAGATTTTCCAAATGGATTTATTTTTGATGTGAAGATAAACATTTTTTAGTAAGAAGCCCCGGCTCGACGGTTCGGGGAATTATAGCACCAACGCCAGGATTTCCGAGAATTTCCGAAGGCGGAACAGGCGGTCATGGTCGTACTCATCCATCTTTTCCAGCTGCCATGTGTTTTCCGCCGGAATATAGATTCCGCTCCCGCCCATCTCCAAGACCGGTGCTATGTCGGATTTGAAGGAATTGCCGACCGAGAGAACTTCCTTTGCGCTGACGCCGAGCTTGCCGAACAATTCTGAATATGCAGCCTTCGTCTTGTCGGAGGTTATTTTTATGTAATCGAAATATGGCCTGAGCCCAGACCTGTCCAGCTTATGCCCCTGATCAAGCAAATCGCCTTTCGTGAAGCAGGCAAGGCAGAAGCGACCGCTCGCCCTGAGGCCTGCGAGAGTTTCTTTCACGCCGACAAAGGGGGTTGCAGGATTATGAAGCAACCCTCGGCCCACCTCTAGGATTTGCGAAACCTGCTCGCCAGTAAGCCTGCTTCCGGAAATCTTCCCATTCTCCACCTTGCCGCCAGAAACTTTCACGGCATTTTCAAGCATCGAGAGCGTGAAAGCCATGGCTCCAAAGCCGTAATCCGGCATATTCTTGACCTCGATTGAATAGAGAGAGGAAGACATCTCCTGGAATGAGACATATTCCTTTAATATCTCGCCGGCCTCGCGCTCGGCAGCCCTGAACCTGCCCTCATTCTCCCATAGGGTATCGTCCGCATCGAAGATAATCGTCCGTATATTCCTGAAATCCTCGTTCATCGCAGAATTTATTTCGTCATGCAAAAATAGCATAGTTCCTCGAGTAAGCCAATCTTTGCCATCGAATTCCAGACTTCTTGTCCGTCGCATGAATTGGCTCAAACGAAAAAGCTGCGAACCTGAATTGCTCCAGATCCGCAGCCATTCCAATAAAGCTTGACAGTATTGCTAGTTCTCAGTCCAGTTCAAAGTGAAGAGCATCTGGGCGGAAGGACCGCTGCCGAATGACAGCACGAATTCTCCTCCGTTGTCCACGACATTGCCGTTCACGCTCCACTTGCCCGTTCCAGGCTCGTAAATAAGCTGGAGATTGCCAGCGTATTCGTCAGGTGAGGTCGTGTCATCTTCCTTGATATATGCCCTGAGATTAACCGTATGAGTCTTGTACATAGAAATATTAGTATTCCCGATGGTATAAGGACCTTTGTTCACGGTCCCCCATTTTCCTGTGCTAGGATATGCGCTTGCATTATCATCGACATCAATATTGAATGGGGTCACCATCTGATATTCGCCCTTGCCGTCCAGATTGGCCCATACCTTTATATCCTTAAGCTCGGCAGTGCCGCCGGCATCATCGGACATGTAGCCAATCTTGGTTAAGGTCAGCTTGAGATACCTGTGGGTTGTGACTTTGCTTACGATAGGTTGCTCAAGGTACGTCTTCGCAGCATTCTGGATTTCAGTCTGCCTTGAGGCATCGTCTGCCAGTTCCCAGATAGGAATCATCTGGGTTCCGTCGTAGTCAATCATCACCCACTTGTTCTGGTTCTCAAGGCTAGAGAGCCATGAGGTGTACGTGGACTCGCTGACATTCGGATTCTGCGATGTGTACTGGGACTCTCCGCCGCGAGCCTTCAGTGAAGACTCAAAGTTGGAAGACTCTCTCTTCATCGCATTGTAAGAATCTACCTCCACGGAAGCCGAGGCACCCTTTGAAAGAACCTTGAATCCGCCGGATGCTGCCACGCTCCATTCTACTGCGCTGGACATAGAGCTTACATCTGCGCTCATGGAGAAGTCAAGAGATCCTCCGAGGATGAATCCAGTGAGAAGGTGCGTTCCATATTTGGCGAACAGGGTCTCCGGAGACACGCTGCTGCTATTGATATCACTCTTCACGTTGTCGAGCAGGTAGTTTTTCATGGTCTCGGCAGTGACGCTGTTCAGGAACTTGATCGAACGCTTCTGCGTGATGCTTCGGAAGGAGGCGAACTCGTTCTCCTGTGAAGACAGGGTCTGCGCAGAGAAGGAGTTGGACACTGACAGGCTGAATGCCTTGAAGCGTGCCGAGATGTTAGCGGTCTGGGACAGATTCGACTGGTACTCTTCGTATGTCTTGCCATAGATGTACCTCTCGTTCGTGGTATTCAGGGAGAGAGGGTCAGCTATCAGTTCGTCATCCTCAAGTTTGTCGATGTCCACCATCATGGCGCGGACGCTTCCGTCAGAGGCATATTCTCCAGCTGCATCATAACCCATTCCAAGGTACTTGTAGCCTTCGATGCCATTCGGATTGCCTGACTGAACTACTTCCAGGGCGATGGACTGGCCGGAAAGCTTGTTCGTGAACGAAAGCTGGGTTGTGCGGTCTTTCATGAAGTTATTCGCCTTGGCCTTCAATGTTATCAGAGCATCGCCGGAACCCGACGTAGGACTGACAGTCAGCCATTTAGGTATGTCTAACCCCACCTGATTGTTCAGAACCCATTCTCCTGTAGAAGAGAGCTGAACGTATGAGGTGTTGGCATCGTAGCTGAGAGTAACTACAGGCTTGTTGAACTCGAATACTACCACGCCCTTCTTCTGATGCACCTTAATCACTTTCTGGACCTCTATCTCTCCGCCATCCTCAACCATTACGGTAACATAGGCAGTCCTATCCTCAACCATGTTGAAGCCGGCCTTGATCACCACGTCGCGACCGTCGACCTCGGCTACGCACCAGTCAGACGAAGACTTGACGGTGATAGGCTTAGAGGAGTTGGTAGGAAGCTTGAGAGTGTCGCCGCTGGAAACCAGCTCAGCCTCGTTGACTAACAGGTCAAGGAATGACCCCTCACCACTCTGGATGACCGTAAGGTTGCGGACGATAGGCTCGTCTTCCTGGTCAACAGTGTGCACAGTGACGATTCCCGAACGCTTGGAGGTGCTAGTATTGGCTGCAACCGTGAGGTTCACCCATGCATTCTTGTCTCCGTCGCCATCTTCAATTGCGCCTATGGTGATCCAGTCGACCTCGGAGTGAACCTCAACCTTGGACTGCTGGCCTCCGAGGAGGTACTCGAATCTGAGGTTGGGACTCCTTCAGCGAAGCCTTCATCGCTATGTTCTCTTGAAGCAGCCCGGCTGCTTCATTCCTGGTCTTCGTTAACTCATCGATGAGCCTTGCCAAAACGATATTTTTTCCCCTGATGACCCCATCTGCAATACAAGAAGCGGAGCACAGCCATCACTATCAGAATCGAAATGAATGCCCAGATCATCTAACTCATCCGCTTGCAAAGGTCAACAAAACCATCCACTCCGAGCCGCTCAGGACGCAGCTCGAACATAGGGTCGGAAAGGAATCTTTGGCTGTCTTCTTTGAATATGCTGAGGATCAGCGGCTTGAGCGAATTTCTCAGGGTCTTGCGTCTCTGGCCGAAAGCCGTCTTCACAACAGTCCTGAACAGTTTTTCATCGCAGCCGAGGCTCTGCCGGTCGTTCCGTGTGAGCCGGATTACCGCAGAATGCACTTTAGGAGGCGGATTGAATGCTCCTGGCTCAACCCCGAAAAGATATTCTATGTCATACCAAGCCTGAAGAAATACCGAAAGGATTCCATATACCTTGGTTCCAGGCTTCTCGGCAATGCGCTCTGCGACTTCTTTCTGCACCATGCAGACTATTTCCGTAACCTGGTCTCTGTGTTCCAGAATCTTGAAGAATATCTGAGATGAAATATTATATGGGAAGTTACCTATCACTGAATATTCATCATTGAATATGCTGCCGAGATCCATTCTCAGGAAGTCGCCTTCGATGAGGCCGTCGCCAAGCCGAGGAAAGCGCTTGCGAAGATAGGTTACCGACTCATCGTCGATTTCCACTGCCTTGAAATCTGTTTCCGGCCGTTCAATGAGGTATTGGGTAAGGACGCCCATGCCCGGACCTACCTCCAGCGCCTTATGCCCCTGAAGAGAGCCGACTATATTCTTTGCTATTTCCTGATCGATGAGGAAATGCTGCCCTAATGATTTCTTTGCGCGAACTTCCATAACAATTGCAAAGATAAGTTATTTCTTCGACCACGGTTATGGATAATTTGCTAAATTTGCATTTTGGGATTATGAACAGTTCCGCCTATCATCCTGACGAAAGCCAGGAGCTGAGTGAACGGAAAACACAGGCTGTCAAAATATTCATTAACAATATGTACAGAACACACACTTGCGGAGAACTCCGCATTGGGAACGCAGGACAAAAAGTCACCCTCGCCGGCTGGGTGCAAAGAACGAGAAAGCTCGGAGGCATGACATTCATCGACCTCCGCGACCGTTATGGCATAACCCAGCTCGTAGTTGAAGCTGACGCAGAGGCATCACTCCTTAGCACGGCTACATCTCTTGGCAGGGAATATGTCATCCAAGCCATTGGAACGGTGGTTGAACGGCAGAGCAAGAACTCCAAGATGCCGACAGGCGACATAGAGATCAAGCTGGACAAAATCAACATTCTGAACAAATCAATGACTCCTCCGTTCACCATAGAGGATGAAAGCGATGGCGGCGAGGACATCCGCGCGAAATACCGTTACCTGGACTTGCGCAGGAATCCGCTCCAGAAGGCTCTTGCCCTCAGGCACAGGCTTGCCCACGAGGTCCGCAACTATCTGGATGCACATGACTTCATGGAAATCGAAACACCATACCTCATCAAATCCACGCCGGAAGGAGCTCGCGACTTCGTGGTGCCTTCCAGGATGAACCCAGGTGAGTTCTATGCATTGCCGCAATCTCCGCAGACATTCAAGCAGCTGCTGATGGTGGCAGGATATGACCGTTATTTCCAGATCGTAAGATGTTTCCGCGACGAAGACCTGAGGGCAGACCGCCAGCCGGAATTCACCCAGATTGACTGCGAGATGAGTTTCGTGGAGCAGGATGATGTTCTGAATATGTTCGAAGGCATGATGAGGACGCTCTTCAAGAATGTCATCGGGGTGGATGTCCCAAATCCGCTTCCTAGGATGAGCTGGTTCGACGCCATGGACAACTACGGATCGGACAAGCCTGACGTGCGCTTCGGAATGACGATTCACGAGATAACCGACAAAGTGAAAGGCAAGGGATTCTCTATTCTCGATGAAGCCAAATATGCCGGAGCCATAGCCGTCCCGGGAGGAGCCGAATACACTCGCAAGCAGATTGACGAACTGACGGAATGGGTGAAACGCCCTCAGGTCGGCGCAAAGGGCCTTATATACATAAAGCTGAACGCAGACGGCTCGGTTAAGTCTTCCATTGACAAGTTCTATGCGCCGGAAGACCTCAAAGCCATCGGCGAAGCGGTGGAAGCCAAGACCGGAGACATCATATTCATAATGTCAGGGAACGAAAAGCGTAAGGTCCAGACCATGCTGGGCGTTCTCCGAATTGAAATGGGCAACAGGCTTGGGCTTAGGGATCCCAAGGTGTTTGCTCCGCTCTGGATCGTTGATTTTCCTCTTCTTGAATGGAGCGACGAGGATAATCGATTCTACGCCATGCACCATCCGTTCACAGCACCGAAGCCAGAGCACATGGACCTCTTCTACAGCGACAAGAAAGAAGACCTCGAGAGGGTTTGCGCCAACGCATACGATTTCGTGCTGAACGGCACTGAGCTGGGAGGCGGTTCAATCAGGATTCATGACTCTGAGGTGCAGAAGAGAATGTTCGAGGTTCTGGGCATTGGCCCAGAGGAGGCAGAATACAAATTCGGATTCATCATCCATGCCTTCCAGTACGGAGCTCCGCCTCACGGAGGACTCGCTTTCGGGTTCGACCGCGTCTGCGCCCTATTCGCCGGCAAGGACACTATCCGCGATTTCATCGCTTTCCCTAAGAATAACATGGGACGCGACGTGATGATTGATTCTCCTTCCCGCATCGATCAGGTGCAGCTCGACGAGCTTCGCATCGACATCCGCAAAGAACAATGAAAGGAGCGTGAGGGGCGTCTATGGGAATAGCTAATATTCAACTAGTTGCCGATATTCCCCTCACGCTCCCCCTCGGTTGGCAAGGAGCGTGAGGAGGTGCCTTAGGGATAGCTAATATTCAACTAGTTACGAAAGCCTGACTCACGCTCGAAAATATTAATAAATCAATATGCCTATGAAACTTGACGGACGAAGAGAAAGCACAAACGTAGAAGACCGCAGAGGCATGAGCCGCGGCGTGAAAGCCGGCATCGGCGGTGGCATCGGCGGAATATTACTAATCGCTCTCATCACTTTCCTTGGTGGTGGGGATTTGGGGGATGTCGTCCAGAACGTGGCATCTTCAGGTGTCCTTGAGCAGACAGACCCTCAGACAGAACAATCTTTCTCGGAAGAGGAACAACAGCTGGCTAAATTCTCTCGTCAGATTCTGGCCGCAACCGAGGATATATGGACCGAGAAATTCAAAGAGATGGGCTACGCATACACTCCTCCGACGCTGGTTCTGTTCACCAATTCAGTGCAGAGCGCTTGTGGCTCGGCATCTTCGGCTGTCGGTCCGTTCTATTGTTCCGGAGACCAAAAACTCTACATAGATCTCTCTTTCTTCTCGACGATGAAGCAGCAATTAGGCGCTGACGGCGATTTTGCCTACGCCTACGTAATTGCTCACGAGGTTGGACATCACGTGGAGAATCTTCTGGGAATATTAGGGGAGGCGCACAAGAAGATGGCTCAAGCTAGCAAAACGGAAGCCAACAAGATAAGCGTCCGGCTAGAGCTCCTAGCCGATTATTATGCCGGCGTGTGGGCGCACTACGACAACGAGGAATACCAGTCGCTGGAAGATGGAGACATAGAAGAAGCTATCAACTGTGCCAATGTCATAGGCGACAATTACCTTCAGAAAAAGGCTCAAGGTTACGTCCAGCCGGATTCCTTCACTCATGGAACCAGCGCCCAGCGCATGAAATGGCTGAAACTCGGCCTCCAGACCGGCGACATGACCCGCACCACCTTCGGCATCCCCGAAAGCCAGCTGTAGGTTTTCGTTTACATGGCCGAGCGGAAAGTTCAGGACACCGGCATCGAGTAGGACATAGGCACATGAAACGAGGATGGCTGTGGGTCATAAAAACTTACAGCCATCCTCTCATCAAATTAATGATTCCGTACAAGAGTGCTCGTTATGGCAGATAACTGATTACTTTATCCATATCCCTGGATAGTTTGGCCAGTTTCTCCTTGCCGCCTCCTGAGACCTCTGCCGTTATCCAGCCGCCGGAATACCCTACCTCGCCAACTGCCTTCATTACTGCAGGCCAGTCATCATCGCCTTTCTCGATGTCTACATCGAACCCTTTCCATAGACCCTGTTCATTCATTTTTTTTATGCTGAATTCTTTTAGATGGAGCTTGACAATCCTCTTATTGAGCGTCTTGATCCACTGCTCCGGCCAACCATAGCGCAAAACGTTGCCGATGTCGAACCACCACCCTATGAGAGGGCAGTTGATATCATCCACGAATTGCTTTGCCTCAAGCGGGCTAAGCAAGAAATTATTCCAGACATTCTCAAGGCCAATCTTGACTCCGGTGCTCTCTACAGCTGGAATCAACTCCTTGATGGCATAAAGCGCCGTATAGTAGGCTTCCTCGTAGGAAGATTCCTTATTGACCACGCCTGGAACCACCAGCACAGTATCACCCCCGATTGCCTTAGTGTCCTTTAGGGACTGGGTCACGGACTCCAGTATCTTTTTCCTGACTGCTGGATCAGGAGACGACAACGGGAGTTTCCAATGGTCCTTGTTCACCGTCGTAGGAAGCTCTATCCCGGATATATCCCTGGCTTTCAGAAGCTCATCGACAGGGAACTCCAGGGGACTGTTGAACTCAATGCCATCGAATCCGATTTCCTTGACCATTTTGAATTTATCGACCAAGGAGAGCTCGTCCTGAATCATTCCGTATCCCAAAGCCTTCTTCATTTTTACAGCCTTTGCCGGTTCCTTCTCTCTTGCAAAAGAAGAGATGTTCTCGGCAGAAACGAGTCCCGGGGCTGCCACCATGCCCGTAGTCAGCACCGTGGCTGATTTGATGAAATCTCTGCGTCTCATGGATTCCGTCGCTTAAAGACCAGGGATTGCCACCGGAAGATCATACTTCGTATCCAAAGTAAGATCCTCTGGGAAGAATTTCTCATCCGAGCAGAGAGCTTGCTCCATTGTCACTTCCTGCCCGGTGTAAGCAGACATCCTGGCTGCCAGCGCGACAAGATTCGACCGAGCCGCCCAGTCGAAGTCATTAATGAGAGTTTTGTTGCGGATAGCAGCGAAAAGTTCGTCGTGTTCTTGCTGGTACATGCTCTTCACCTTGGCGTTCTTGTAGGCATTGGCATCAGTGAACTTGAAGGTGTCGTCATATTTCCAAGGATTTTTTCCGGTAATATAATGCTGTCCGTTCAAGCAATCTACTACGCATTTCCCATCCTCACCGACGAACTCCACTCCGTAGGAATGAGCCACGTTATTCTGTTGTTTGCAGCTGAAATAGGCCTTGGTTCCATCCGGATACTCAAATTTCGCCCCGAAATGGTCGTACACGTTGCCGAATTTAGGATCGGTTCGCTTAATCCTGCCGCCAGTCGCCACAACTCTTGAAGGGAGCGTGTCATTCATGCCCCACTGCATGAGGTCAACGCTATGGATTGCCTGCTCGACGATATGGTCTCCTGAAAGCCAGTTATAGTAGAGCCAGTTCCTGAGCTTGTATTCCATGTCGGTCCAGCCGCTCTTGCGTTCATGGAACCACAATTCACCTGAGTTGTTGCTTGCTTCGACCGCAAGAATCTTACCGATGCTTCCATCTAATAGCCTGGAGAATGTCTCTCTCTTAGGTATATGATATCTCCAGCAGAAGCCAGACATCAATTCCGTGCCTTGAGCCTTTGCTTTTTGAGCCGCCGCTATTACCCTCCTCATGCCGGGTCCATCGACCGCAAACGGCTTCTCGCAGAAGATGTGCTTTTTTGCATTGACGGCATACTCAAGATGAGCCGGCCTGAAGCATGGCGGCGCTGCCAGGATTATCACGTCCACATCGGAATCAATCAGTTTCCTGAAGGCATCCAGCCCGACGAATTTATGGTCTTTCGCAACTTGGACTTTCTTAGGGAATAGCTTCATCAGGTAATCGTATGAATTGTCGAGCTGATCCTTGAATGCATCAGCCATCGCTGACAGAACCACATTCTCATCGGCATTCAAGGCCTGTTCAGCAGCCCCCGATCCGCGGCCACCACAACCAATAAGGCCAACTTTCAGAGTGTTGCTGTTTCCTGTCCACGCACCTGACCTCGTTCCGGTCACGGCTTCCGCCGCAATTATGTCGCCAAGGCCACTGTTAGCCGAAATCATTGTTCCGACAGTCGCCATTCCGGCTGTCCGTAAAAAATCTCTTCTTTTCATAATCTATCTCTATATTGAAATGCATTAATCATAATTAGGATTCTGCTGGAGAGCAGGGTCACGATTAATCTCCTCCTTCGCGATAGGCAACCAGTAAGCACAACCGTTGGAGTTCCAGCTCCTTTCATCCGTCATCGTAGTCGTGTCCCAGTAAACGATAGTCACTCCGTCAGCGAAATGATTTATGTAAGTAGGCGAGACATTAAAGACATTCTCTTCGGCGATCATCCATTTGCGGATCATGAACCAACGGTCTCCCTCTCCCATCATCTCTATCTGCCTCTCGTGACGGTAATATTCGCGAGCCTCCTGCTGTGTGCAGCTTGTGGATTTGCTTGGCAAACCGGCCCGATTGCGAACCATGTTGACATACCTCATTCCCTCGGCGACTTCACCGAGTTCAATGCACGCCTCGGCGTAATCGAGCAATACCTCGGCATAACGGATTTCCATCCAAGAGTTAGTGTTGCTATGAGCCTCGGCATTCTCAATCTCCGGGTCAAGCATTTTCCTGAGATAATACCCTGTCTTAGTACCATTCCAGGCCTGCTTCGAAGCGCTGCGAGAATCAACGCCACCAATCTTGACGGCAGTACCCTCACCGAAATCATGAATTGTTTTCAAATCGCTATCCAGATACGATGCTCCATTTGTCGCAGTGTAATGAGAACCGATGTCAATAATGTTAGAGGCAGTCTCTCGATTTGCCCATGTCGCTCCATCATAAAGAATTGACGCATAAAACCTGGCCTCTCGCCCATTGTAAGGATTCCTCTCTGGGTCTGCGGCGAGCTGCTCAGCAGTCCAAGCCCTTACATTATTGTCGCCTGGCTTATATTTATCCCATTGGAACGGGGTTCCATCCGCCATTTCGTACTTGCGGACAAGGTTCTCGGTAGGGCCATTGTTCCCCCAGCAGCTGTATCCGTTAGGACCCCACCAAAGGTTATTCCAGGCTGTGTTCCCGACTTGGTCAAGATACTGTACTCCGAAAATAGCCTCATCGTTCCACTCACCTTTTTGTAAGAATATGCCAGCATAATTATCAATGTAGCCTTGGAAATCGACATCGGACATGTCGGCTGACGGCTCTCCTTCCTTGTACTGCGCCAAGGAATAGGTTCCATACTTGCCATCTATGACATCTTTTGCGGCTGTTTTAGCCGCACGTAGCCTTTCTTCACGAGAGCCACTTGAGAAGTGCACCAAGTCATTGCCAGCATTGAATGTTCCGTTCATCAATTCCCCGGTCACGAAACTCAGAAGTCTCGACTTCAATGCACCGGCGGCGCCTTTTGTCGCACGGCCTTGGTCAATGCCCGACTTGTCAGGAAGCCCGGCGATGGCCTTCTCCAGATCTTTGAGTATGAAATCCACTGTCTCTTGTAAAGTAGAACGCGTCACATTCGTGAAGTCGTCTTTCAGCGAGAATGGTTTGTCCATCAATACGACACCGCCATAGCTTCTGAGCAGGTTCGTATATTCATAAGCTCTAAGGAAATAAGCTTCTGCCTTTATCTGACTGAGTTTTGCCTCTTCAGACGAATTCGATGTAGGAACATCGTCTGCGCCTCCAAGCAGAGTGTTGATGCTTTGGATATCACGATATAGGACAGGCCATGTCAGCCAGCCATAATAACTTGGCCAATTCGGATAATTGAACATGCCCAAATTGCTCGGAGAGAGTGTATTTTTCAGAAACACTACGCTACCTGCCCGATGGATGTTGAGAGTCTCGTCTGTCGAGGAACTGAGCAAATCCTCCCTCATCCCCAAGACGGAACCATCGTTCCCTCCCAGTTGGTCATAACATTCGTAAAGATATGCTTCCAGCAGGTTGATATCCTGGAATACGTTGTCCTGCGTGAAGGAATTAACTGATTCTTTGTCAAGCACATCACCCGTGCATGATGACAAAGCCATTGCAAGCATTGCAGCAAAACTCAATATTGTGTATTTAAACTTTTTCATATTGACTGATTGTAAATAATAAACATCCTTCAGCTGAACTAGAAAGTAATATTTAGACCGATTGAATAGTTCTTCATCGCAGGGTAACCTTGAGGGTTAGCCGTCTCAGGATCGTAATGTCGCTGCGCAGAGTAAAGCAACGCCACGTTATATCCGGTCAGCATGATCGTGGCTCCGGAGATGTTGAACTTCTCCAACAATGGCTTTGGAAGCGAATAGCTCAGGGTGATGTTCTTGAGGCGGAAATATGCCATATTGTCGTACCAGTAAGTGTTGTTGTGACTGTTGTAAGTCCAGTACTGGTCGGCGCGGCTCCAAGGACGAGGATTGTTGGACATATTGTTTTTTGGCGTCCAGTAATCCTTCGTCATCCATTTGAACACATTCATGCCGGTTCCTCTGTTGCCGTAAACTGCGCTGACGTAAAATGTTCCCTGCCCTTGGCCAAGGATAGAGAGAGCCCAGTTCTTCCACGAGAGGTTAACGTTGATGCCGTAGAAGAGTTCTGGCGCGTCAGTTTTGTGAAGGTATATTCTGTCATCGCTATTGATCTTGCCATCTTTGGACACATCTTCGAAGATGAGGTCTCCAGGCTTTGCTCCCTCCCAGTGAGGATAGTTGTCAACCTCATCCTGAGTATGGAAAACACCGATAGCCTTATACACCAAGGCAGAGCCATACGGATGTCCGGTCTGCTTCTGCCATTCTACGGACTGTGCCGGCTCGTCCATGAACACGACTTTGTTTCTCGACCAGCTGAGGTTGCCGGAAATGTCCACGTTGAGGTTTCCGAACTGCTTCGTGAACCCACCTTCAACCTCGAAACCTCTGTTGTCCACCTTGCCGATGTTCTCATCCGGCAGGGTGAGGCCAGTGAAATTAGGAACTGAGGCGTTTCTGGTAATGAGAATGTCCCTGCGCTTGTTGTAGAAGAACTCGGTGTTCAGCCAGAGCATGTTTTTCAGGAACTTGGAGTCGAAGCCCCAGTTATACGTCGTCTGGGTCTCCCAAGTGATGTTCGGGTTTGCGACAACCGACTGATAAATCCTGGTCATGACGTTCTTGTTCGCCCCGAAAGTAGGCCCAGAGGCCAATGCGAACTTGTTGACGTACTGGAACGGATCGCCAGGATCCATTCCCATCTTTCCTGCCGTGAAGCGTAGCTTGAAGTAATCGATGGCTGAGAGGTTGTTCTTCCAGAACGGTTCCTCAGATGCACGCCAGGCAAGAAGTACTGCAGGGAAGTTGCCCCACCTCTCGTTTGAAGGGAACTTAAGGGATCCGTCGCGCCTGAATATGAACTCGAACAGATATTTCTCTTTGTAGTTGTAATTCAGACGACCGATGAACGACTTACGGGCGTAGATTGACTCCGTGCCGGAGTTATTCTTGTCTTTCTCGCCTCCAGCATTCAGTATCTCGATGAGGTCGGAGACAAAGTATTTCCTGAAAGCCGAGAAGTCGGAATCCAGATCGTTGTACTGCTCGTATGCAGCAAATACGTTGAAATTGTGATTCCCGAATGTCCTGCCGTAGTTGGCGCTCGCCGTGTAGGTGTATTTCTTTATGTAGTTGTTTTTTTGATTTAGCTGAGGATTGTCGTATCCGTTCTTACTAGGAATAAGCACGGCGCCTTCGTTGGTGATGTATCCATTCGATCCCTTTTTGCTGTTCGCCACATCGAGGGTGTAGAGAGTCCACGGTTTGTTGAATTCCTTATAGTTAATGTGATCGACGTCATAATTGAAAGATCCGGAAATCGTGAGCCCTTTTATCATAGGAGGAGTAATGTCCAGTTGGAAGTTAGTCTGATCCTTGTGAGAGTCGGTTTTCCTGTAGCCGGCTGCATAAGAGGTGTTGACCACAGGGTTCACGCCGCCCTCAAACGCCGGACCAGGCTCGCCTGTCGGCCAGTAATCGGCTACGGTCGGAACGACCATGGATGCCCAGCCGAACAATTGACTCACATCAATCGTAGGGTATTTCTTCTTGGAATACAGACCGCTGTACTGGGCTGTAACCTTCACCCAGTCCTTGAGCAGCTTAACATCGAACTTGGCCCTGAAGTTATACTGCTTATAAGTGGTCGAGGAATGAGAGTAGATGCCGGACTCGTTCTTGTAGCCTCCAGATATGAAGTAGTGCATTTTCTCCGTTCCTCCGTTCACGCTCACGTTGTAGCGTTCGTTATGGGTCCAGTTCCTCACGAGAGATTTCATCCAGTTCGTGTTCGGATGCTGCCATGGATCAGCGCCACTCTCGTAGAGAGCGATGTCATCGTCGGAATACAGTCTAGCAACGCCTTCGTAGTCTTGAAGATCGCTGACATAACGTGCGTACTCAGGAGCGTTCGCCGCCTCAGGCATGATGGTCGGCTTCGAGAAACCCTGCGTATATTGCATATTCACGGTCGGCTTGTGTTCGCCTCCATTCTTGGTGGTAATAAGAATGACACCGTTTGCAGCACGAGATCCATAGATGGCCGCGGATGCGTCCTTAAGCAACGAGACGTTGGCTATGTCATTAGGATCAATCTCATATAGACTCCTATCAGGGATTCCATCAATCACGATGAGCGGACCAAGATCAGCCTTTTTCCCGAACGAGGAACGTCCCCGGACGTTAATCTGGGCAATGTCGTTTCCAGGTTCTCCTGTGGTCTGCCTGATTTGAGTTCCGGACAACTGCCCATTCAATGCATTTGAAACATCGAACGCCGCAGACTTAGTGAGTTTCTCACCTTTAACTGAAGATATCGCCCCGGCCACAGCCTCTTTCTTCTGGGTGCCATATCCAACAAGAACCACTTCCTGCAGAGTCTCTGTGTCTTCATTCAGAACGACGTCAATAGTCTGGCTTTCCCCGACGATGATTGTTTTCGTGATGTAGCCTATGCAAGAGACTTCCAATGTCGCGCCTTCCTGAATGCGAAGAGAGTATTTTCCATCGACATCCGTGACAGCACCCGTCGAAGTTCCCTTGACTAAGACGCTTGCGCCGATGACCGGCAATCCAGTTGCATCGGAAACCGTGCCTGTGATGGTTTTCTGTTGAGCAAAAGCATTGGCAGTGCCTATCACGCAGAATAGTAGCAGCAAGGTGACGCCCTTCAATAAGACATGCCCTTGATGTCGAGCATTATTAAATAAATTCATAAGATTTAGTGTTATTAATTTGGGATAGCAATTTAAGAATATTCAAAATAACATGCAATATTGTCCTGCCCTCTTTTCAAAATCCACCACATGGAGATCATTGTCTTATTTGCATGAACGAAAAAAACGACAAGGGATGACGTGGTGTGTCGTTCGGGATGAAGTAGAGAGTCGTTCAGGATGATGGAGCGAGATTTCGCAAAGTGCTGTCGGAGTATGTCCTTCCGGGGGGTCTGCAAATGGGGGGCGGTCGACAACGTGCCTCTTGGGATGCCTCGATGTCGAGACATGCCCTTCCCTGCGCACTTCTGTGCAGCCTGCCTCGACGGCGTTTTGCGAGTCACTTTTTCCGAACGGTTTATACGTATGCAATTCTTTATTGCTTCAGCATCGACAAGGTTTGGTGAAATCTTGAAGAGAGGTTGTGATTATTCACAATCGAAGGCAACGGTGACATTCATTATAAGTGCCGAGAGCACATATTCCCATTGCCAACCCCCGTTCTGGAAACCGGGTGTGCGACGCAGTCCTTCATTACAAGCCAGCCGGTGGCACTATACCCTTGCCGATAAATGTAATTCTCTCGCTCTTCTGGGCGAGGGCATGGATGAATCCTTTGTGACCACAGCGACCACAGCCTCGCCAACTGCCTTCATGACAGCAGGCCAGTCATCAGAAATTTAGCGCAATACCGAAGCCCTTCGAAGATGTGCTGATATATGGTTGACGACGAGACCCATGAAGACGACCATTATAGTCATCTGCGATCCATTCCAGTCTCTTCTTTCCGATGACTAGCAATGGAATACCAACGTCAATGCATGTGCTTCCAGCCAATCCAGCAAGTAGTCCCGCGGAATACAGGCCATAATCGTAGTATTCGCCATCGTCATATTCCATGGAGTTCAAGCCCGCTATCATCATCACAATCCCAGCGACTGCGACAGGAGCTCCGATCCAGACTAGGGTCTTTCCGCTACGTAGCTGCTTGCGTGCGCCTACGTAAGTGTCTTCGTAAATCTGATTCCCTATATAGAAACGAATGTCTTCTGGTTTTATTACGTTCCCTTCGGAATCGACCAAGTCACCTCCACGGTATCTTATCTGGCCGGGGACGATGTTCGGCTCGGAACCTTGTCGGGACAACATTTCCGCGGCCGCAGAAGGATTGGAATATGCTGTAGGGATGATCTGGGCAGATACGTTCGTGGCTGAGAAAGCAAATATGCCAGCAAAGATTGATAAAATAAAGTTGAGTTTAGACATTTGAGAAAAAATTGTTGTCAATACTGCCTCAAAGATAGATAATATTTATCGATTCAGCATAAAAATGCTACTTTTTAACCAACAATCCTCGCGCATGAAAAAGGTGGCTAATCAGTCAGATTGACTCATTAGTCACCCAGCAAGTAATTATAATCCGAGATTTTTTACCTGAACAGGCTCATGATATACACGCAGGCGCGGGCGGCGTGCATCGGATATTTCCTGAACGCATTGGCATTCGCGCTGTCGGATAAATGAGCCTTGATGTAAGCCCAGAGCGAAAACGCATTATCTGCTCCTTCAGCGAAGCACTGATATTTCCATCCACACAGATTAGCGATTACAGCTTCCGCCTGAACATAAGGAACCATAGTTGTGTACAACTTGCCATCTGCATCAATGCCAAAAGCAACGTGCCCGTCTGCCTGCTGCCCTTCCATGCCATACATCAGCAGCCTTGTGGTTGGATCCTTCACCATATTCACGACATCCATGTCCTCGGTAGCATATGCGGCATCAAGCAACGCCCACGATGCCTCAAGATCAAGACCATACTGAATTCCCATATTGAGATTATTCCAGTCTTTATCCATTTTTGGAACCATGTGGCCTGTCCTAACATCATAGAACTTGTCTGTAATTACAGTGAGCAGAGCAGTAAGGTCGTACCTCAGGGCCTCGTCTTTCCAAACCCGGTAAAGCGTAGAGAGACCCTCGGCAAGATACACGTGAGCAACTGCATCTTTTGTGGCATCTTTCTTCTCGAACTCTCTCGAGAGCTTAAAATAATAACCGCCTTTTTCCTCGTCCCTGAATTCCTTCCTGACGATTTTATAAAGGTTGACGGCCGATTTCAGCGCCTCATCATCCTTAGTCGCGGCGTAGAATTCGCTAAGAGCATATATTGATAAAGCTTGATTGGCAAGGGTGCAGTCGGTGTCAACCCTTTCGCCATTTTTATCGACTGTGGAATAGACTCCTCCGAATTTATGATCGATGAAATTCTTCAAGAAATAGTCATTAGCGTTGATCGCTGGCATGAGATATTCCTTCTTCTTGAAAAGCCTGTAAGCCGTAGAATAAGCCCATAGGATCCTTGCATTCAGCTGAAGGCTCCGGGGAGCCTCCCTATCTGGCTCGCCGTCAGATCCGAGATCGCCGAAAAATCCACCCTGAGGGTCCTGCATCACGGACCAGAATTTAAGAATATCCCACTGAAGGACTTCTTTCGCTTCTTTGATAAGATTATCTGTTCTAATCATATAATATGATATATTACAATGTCTTAACATGAATATTACGCCAGCGCACCTTAATGCCGCCACCATCGTGAATCTGCAGCGCGATCCGGCCATGGCCTGCGCCAATCTTAGCATCGTGAATGTCCGTCATAGGCTCGCCATTAAGCCAAGACTGCAGATGATCCCCCTCCAGACGGATGCGCATAGCGTTCCATTGGCCCTCTTTAAGAATGTTTTCTTTCTCGTCTGGAATTTGATAGAGCCAGCCGCGGCCGTATGACTCATAAACTCCGCCAGTATCGTTGCCCTTTGGTGCAACCTCAACCTGCCAGCCATGAACTGTGGTGCCATCAACAGTAGAGCGGATGAACACGCCAGAATTCCCATTTGCCTCTTGCTTGAACTCGAGCGTCAGGTCGAAATCGTCATAATAGTCTTCTGTAGCAAAATAGCCGTACTGCTTATCAGGACCGCTCTCGCAAACGAGGTAGCAGCTATCGTCCACATACCAAAGCTCCGTGCCGTAATTAATCCACCCGGTAAGATCCTTCCCATTGAAAAGATCTTTTTCTACAGGCTTTGAAGGCAGTTCCTTTATCTTAATGTTACGAAACCATGCAGGATATCCGTGATCCTGGAGGCAGATATGACCCTTCGGCGACATGCCATATTCAGGAGCATCCTTCCACTTGCCGCTCTCTTTGCGCTGGCGCCAGTCCGGGGTCCAGGCATCGAACTCGACTGTCACCTTGCCATTCAAAAGATAAGTTACATGACCATTATCGAATATAATCTCGGACTGATTCCATTGCCCAGCAGGCTTCATATTCCTAGCCTCCAGATCTGGAACATACATGGCATAATCAACTCCGCAGCGCTGCCAGTCTTCCAGCTGATAGCCGTCGTTCATCTCAGCAAAATTATCATCATCTATTAGCTGGTATTCAGGCCCCGTGATGTAAGGAACCTTGAAATCCGGACGCTCCACCACATGATAAAGCATTCCGCTGTTGCCGCCTTTGCTGATCTTCCATTCCCATTTAAGATCGAAGTTAGCATATTCTTTATCAGTCACTATGTAACCGCTGGCATCGCCGCCTTGGCCTTCTGCCTCTATGGCGCCATCAACGACAGTCCATGGTCCAGTAAGTTCTGTTCCGTTATAATCCCTCCATCCGCTAAGTGTCTGGCCGTCAAACAACAACTGCCATCCATCTTGCTGTTCTTGAGCTGTCAGCTCATTTGGCTTTTGCCCGCCACAAGACACGAAAGCCACGGCTGCAGCAGCCATGGCCCCTAAAATAATAAACGACTTTTTCATATTGAGCATGGTATTAAAAAATTTTGGTCATTAATCGATATTAAGGCCCCTAGCCTTAACTAAGAGACCCAATCATCACAAATATAGTCAGATTTTGTCATAAAACAACGAGGAGAATGCAATGAAAGCTTCGACTTTTTAAGTATTTTTGTGAGAATATGAAATATTCTGATTATGTTTAATAAAAGCGTTTACACTGCAAGACGCCAGAGGCTCATTGAGCTGATGGCCCGGACGGCGCCTCAAGGCAGCCGCGGAATCGGTATTTTCATTGGCAACGGAGAGGCTGCGGCCCAGTACAGAGACAATGCCTACAAATTCCGCCAAGATTCTTCGTGGCTCTATTTCTTCGGAATAGATGCCCCAGGCTACGCCGCAGTGATGGATTTCGATAGCGGAGACGTAAAAATCTATGCCGACGACGTGGAGATAGGCGACATAATCTGGATGGGGCCTCAGCCGTCAGTGGCATCAATCGCCGAAGGAGCCGGCGTGCACGTGACAGCTCCATTCTCAGCCCTCAAGGAAGATGTAGGCAAAGCCCGTTCACAACACAGGAAATGCCATTATCTACCGCTTAGCCGGTGGTACAATACCATGCTCATTGAAACGCTAATGGGTCTCGGACCTGGCGACCTTGGAAAGGCAAAGGAAGATGGCGCCACGGAGGGCAGGGCACCTTCGCTGGAGCTGACTAAAGCAGTGATAGAGCTCAGGCTCATTAAAGAAGATTGCGAAATCGCAGAAATGGATGATGCCGGCGCTCTCGGGCAGGAAATGCACACCGTGGCTCGCAACAGCATAAAAATCGGGACGATAGAGCAGGAAATCGTCGGCAAGATGGATGGCGTGACACTCAGCAAGGGCTGGGGCGTTTCATTTCCGACAATCCTCACGCAGCACGGCGAAACGCTTCACAATCACCTGCACGACAAGGTAATAGAGCCAGGAAAGCTGATGGTGATAGATGCCGGCGCAGAGAACAACAGTCACTATGCATCAGATTTCACCAGGACCTATCCTACCAGTGGAAAGTTCACTCAGAAGCAAAGGGACGTCTACCAGATCGTATGCGACTGCAATGAATATGCTTTCAAGCTCACTAAGCCAGGGATAGCGTACAGAGATGTCCATCTGGCCGTTTCTAAACTGATGCTGGAAGGTCTGAGCCAGCTCGGCCTTGTCCATGGGAATCTTGACGACATGGTTGCCGAGGGCGTAGCGGGAATGTTCCAGCCACATGGCCTTGGACATAACATTGGACTGGACGTGCACGACATGGAGGATCTTGGAGAGGATCTGGTGGGCTACGATCCGGATCAGCGGCGTTCTCCTCAGCTGGGTCTTGGGAACCTTAGAATGGCCCGCGTGCTGAAGCCTGGACATTTCATTTCCGATGAGCCTGGGATATATTTCATTCCTGCGCTGATAGAGAAATGGAAGAGCGAAGGCACCTGCAAGGACTTCCTCAATTTCGACAAGCTTAAAGAATATTACGACTTCGGAGGCATCCGCCTGGAGGATGATGTTCTCGTAACCATTGATGGAGCCCGCCACACTGGCCCTAACCGACTGCCGATTCAGCCAGACGACGTAGAGACCGCAATGCAAGGATAAATCACTCCTTCACGGACGATCTAAAATTTAAATTCCAGGGCGGACCTCTCGGCCGGCTCTGGAGTTTTTTGCTTACGTTAACGATCTCTTTTCAAGACCATGTGACTTCTTACTGATTCATAATCAATAACACTGCGACAAAGGTAATCTCGTCTCGAATGGCCTGCAATACCATGAAATTATGATTTTGGGCTTTGTCATCATTTCTAGGTATCAGCGAAGCAGCGCGGCGGCATATTCATAATAAATAAGGATAAGCGAGCTGGGCATTTTTTGCTACATTTGCCTAATAATTTCATAATCAATGCGCACACAGAAAGTTTACGAGCCGAAGGATATGATGATTGACCTCATCAGAGACAATTACAACGTGCTTCAGGCTCTTGGCAGTTTCGGCATCAATCTAGGTTTTGGCGACAAGACGGTGGAAGAGGTCTGCAAAGACAACGGCGTAGACTGCAGAACTTTCCTCATTGTAGTCAATTTTCTGGTCAATGGCTATTTCCGGGACGAAGAACTCGAATATGTCAATGTCGGCACTCTGCTGCATTACCTTCAGGCCAACCATAAATATTATCTGGATTTCCAGCTGCCTTTCATGAGAAAAGAGTTGTCCGATTCTCTTGATCCTGACGGCCGGGTGGACAAACTGATAATGGATTTTTACGATGCATATGCAGCTGAAGTACGGAAACACATGAAATACGAAGAAGATCGTCTGTTCCCATACATCAACAGCCTGCTGGAAGGGGTGAGGGAGGAAGCTTATAACATCGATGCCTACGCAAAGCATCATGGAATGGCAGACGTAAAATTGAAGGAGCTTAAGAATATAATAATAAAGTACTTGCCAGGAGACAGCCTACGCAATAACATGCTAACCGCTACCCTCTACGACCTTTACAATAACGAAGAATGGCTACAGCTTCATGCAAAAGTTGAGAATGAGATTCTTGTGCCAGTCATAAAGAATATGGAAATGAATATTTCGACTGGTGCTGATGCATTAAATGTCGAGGAAGGTGGCGAGAGCGCTCTCAGCCCTCGCGAGAGAGAGGTCGTGTCGTGCCTGGCGATGGGGCTGTCTAACAAAGAAATAGCCTCGAAACTGAATATTTCGATAAACACCGTGATCACTCATCGGAAAAACATAGCTACCAAGCTCAGCATTCATAGCGTTGCGGGAATAACCATATACGCAATAGTGAATAATCTTGTGGATATAAACTCTGCTAAGCAATAAAAACTATTTTTATTATATTTGAACAATAATATTGTGGTTATAATAATCATTAGTTATGAAAAAAGTAGTTTTATTCGCAATTGCTTTACTAGGCTGCGCTGTTATGGCAACCGCTCAGCCTAAGGCTATCGGAGGAAGGTTAGGCTGGGGTTTAGGCGCTTCATATGAACATTATCTCGGGGAGCCGCATTTCCTTGAGTTCGACGCTGAAATGTTTAATGTGGATAACATCGGCTTCAGGCTCGACGGCATCTACAATTTCGTGTTTGCCGAGCCGGATTGGACTCCCAGGGGAACGTGGCAATGGTACGCCGGGCCTGGAGTTGCCCTAGGCTCTGCCTACTACAACAACGACGACAATTTCTTCTTCTTGTTCGAGGGCCAAGTCGGCCTCGAATACAAATTCTGGTTCAATCTGCAATTATCCGCCGATCTCCGCCCTGGCTTCGGAATATGCGATGGAGAATTCTTCACAGACGGTTTCTATTACGGCTTCGTGCCAACCTTAAGCGTAAGATATTATTTCTAACTGACGCAGCGACTCGCCCCGTCGAGCCTTGGCGGCACGCAATTACCCCGATGGCACGGAACGACTTCCACCGGTGGAGTAACCTCTGGCTGAATACAGAATATTCACGATATTCGCTGCCCCCAGCACACTCAGGGCAGCGATTTTCTATTTACGCCCAACCACTCCCGTTCCCTCCATGCCATCCTAGGTGTTTGCATGCACGCATGCGGCTCAATGGACTCAGTGGCACATCACCTCGCGCAGCAAAAGCGCGGGTGATCCGGAAGCCTCCCCCAAAATATTCAAATGGCGTTAGCGTTGCGAACGGAGGTATTTGCCCTGAGTGGCGAAAGCATCATATTCAACCTTCCATTCTTGATCTACGAATATGCTGTCCGCTTTATCGATGAAAAGCTCTCCGTTCAAATGGTCGCACTCGTGCTGGAAAATGATTGCGGAAAAACCTTTGACGGTATCCCTGCAAAGGCTGAAATCAGAAGGATTGCGATATGATATGACGACCATTGGATAGCGCATCACTCGGCCTCGCTTCGTAGGCACGGAAAGACAGCCCTCGAAGCCAGGAATCATGTTCCCTAAAGCCGTGTCTATCTGAATATCAGGATACACCTCAAACGGTTCTCCGGGCTTATCCACCCTCTGCACTGCAATGACGCGCCGATTCACCCCGATCTGCGGAGCTGCGATGCCCACTCCGCCATATTCGGGAGCTTTCACTGTAGCCAGGAGTTTGGCTTTCAAGCTGTTATATTCATTAGACTTCAGCGCATCTGCCCCTAACTGCAATGATTTGATCCTAAGGATTTTCTCGTCATCAGGATCATTGACATTCAGCACATACATCACAGAATCCCCAGAAGACAGTAATGCGGTCTCTTCCTTCGTAAACCCTTCCGCATCCTTCTTTTCCCTGGAAAGCTGTAGTGACATTATAGTCCCCACCACCAGCAAAATCACCAGCAGCACGAACGAGAACGTCGAATTGTTATGTTTGTTTTCTTGAATTGGCATGATAATAAATATTTCGTTATTATGGATCCTGAATCAAGTTCAGCATGACGAGGCGGGTCTTCAGGATGACCTCTGATTGGGAATGGCGTTTTGAAAAGGGAGTGATGTTCTGAATAATAGCAGAGCACGGTCTCTTGACAAATCGCATCCGACGGGAAGTTCGCCCTGAGCGGCATTTTTCAGCCGCTCAGGATAACTTCCGGAGGATGCATACTTAACAGAATTCATCACGGAATTTGAGGGAGGCCGAGGTCCTTGAAGGTGCGAGCTTCAGGGGTCTTTGGCAGCGGCTTGCGATTCTTAATCTGCTCCATGGCCACCTCAATAGCCTTCAGCAACTGCTCATCCTCGCCAGCATATTCTTTTATCGGATCATTGTCAATTAATATGTCAGGATCAACGCCGTGATTCTCAACTATCCACTTGCCAGTCTCGGCATCATAATTAGTGAAGAACGGAACTCTCACGTCAGTGCCATCCATGTAAGGCAGCGAACCACTGATCCCGACTATGCCACCCCAAGTCCTGGTGCCAATCACAGTGCCAATCTTGTTCGCCTTGAAGCTCCAAGGGAACAGGTCACCGTCCGAAGCAGAATATTTGTTTATAAGCAGCACCTTAGGACCAGTCTGAGTACCCTCAGGCACGGTTCCGTTCAGAGAAGACGTACGAGACATCGTCATCCTGTAAACCTTACGCAAAAGCCTCTCTATAATCATAGGGGAAATGTTTCCGCCACCATTCGCACGGTCATCTATGATGAGCGCCTCCTTGTCCAACTGAGGGTAATAGTAACGCACGAACTCGTTCAAGCCCTCCGGCCCCATGTCCGGAATGTAGATGTAACCCACCTTGCCGCCAGACTTCTCCTCAACGGTCTTGATATTCTTCTGAACCCACTCATAATGCTCGAGAGGATATTCATTTGCAGTCGGCGTGACAACCACCTTCCTGCCACCTTCGGCTGCAGATTTATTAACCGTAAGCTCGCAAAGCTTGCCAGCTTTGCCAACCAGCAACTTATAGATATTGTCCACGCCCTTCAGCGACTGTCCGTCAATCGCAGTGATATAGTCGCCCTCCGAAATATTCATTCCTGGCTCCATCATTGGCGAACGCAACTCAGGACGATACGCAGCACCCTGATAGATGTGATCAATCTTGAAATAGCCGCTCTTATCCTTGCTGAGACGCGCCCCAAGAAGACCCATGTCGATGCGCTCCGGCTTCGGGTAATCGCCAGGGGTGACGTAGGCGTGACCGCTGGCCAGCTCCGAAATCATGCCACCTATGACATAGTTCAAATCCAAGCGAGTCTTAACATAAGGAAGTAACACTGAATATTTTGCCTTGATTGCGTTCCAGTCGCGGCCATGCATGTTAGATACATAATAACCATCACGGAATGCCCTCCATACCTCATCGAAGATTTCCGGCCACTCCTCAGCATAATCCACAGTCGCATACATATTGCTCAGGTCCACGCTTTCGCCACCGCCAACCTTGTCAGCAGGGAAATTCACGGCCTTCCAATCAGAGCCGAGCATCAAGCCGCACTTGTCACCAGTTCGGTAAACAATTCTGTTGTCCGAGCATTTTTCCGACTTCCCTTTCTTGAAATCGAACACCTGAGTGCCACCGTTCCCGGAATACCACACCTTCTTGCCATCGCAGAAATAATCCCAAGCCTTGAAAGGAAGCTTTATGGTTCTCTCCACGAGTCCTTCAGGGTCAATCTTCACATCGGCTGCCTTAGGCCCTTTGTCATCCTTCTTCACTTCATCTTTTCCCTTAGCGCCCTCCTTGCCCTCTGCCTTATAGTCAGAAGCAGAAGACTCGCTGTCGGTCTCAAGCAATGGGGATGGAGTGTCTTTGGCCAGCATAACCATGTACACGGCTCTCATGTCTGTATAAGCATAGTTCCACTCTATCTGGCTGTATACTGGATGCAAATCATTATCTGCGGTGTAGAGCAAATACTTTCCATCCGATGAGAACACAGGGTTTCGAGAATTGTTCCAGCTGGTAGTGACAGGATATTCCTTCTTGGAAGCCAGATTATAGACATAGGCCACCGAAAGCTGGTTCTTGGCAGGCTTCGTGTATGCAATCCATTTACTGTCAGGAGAATAATTCACTCCATAGAACTCCTGTCCGGGATTTTCCATTACAGTTCTCTTAGTCTTGGCGAAAGGATCCACCTCGACTATTCGGTTTTTCCTGTCGGTATAAAGAATATGCTTGCTGTCAGGGCTCCACTGGAGCGAACGGATGTATGTGTCATTATCCTTGGTGATTTGCTCAGGCTCGCCACCCTTGGCAACGTCGTAGAGATAGACCTCGGTCTCGCCAGTGGCATCCCCTACGAAAGCGATGTATTTCCCATCTGGGCTCCAGTCCGCACTCCTGTCGTTGGAATTTGGCGACTTCGATATATTCCTGGATATGCCCTTCCCAACCGGGACATCGAATAGCTCTCCCCTGGCAGTCACGGCCAGCCTCTTCCCATCAGGCGAAAGACTGTAGCTGTTGCGCCCTTTCTTGCCGACGTTCATCCTTTCCGCCCTGGCATAGACAAGATCGGAACTGAGCTTGACGTGAATCTGCTCCGCCACCTTGGTGGAAGGGTCCAGCTTATAGAGGTAACCGCCCTTCTCGAACACAACCAGCTTCCCGTTGGTGCTAGGGAACTTGACATCATAGTCAGAGAAATCCGTTACCTTCGAAGTAGCCTTCGTCTTGGTATCGTAAACGAATATATTCATGGTCATATCCCTGTCGGAAGCAAAATAAATCTCGTCGCCCACCCACATCGGGAATATGTCCTGAGCCGGATTGTCAGTAATCTTTGAAACACCCTTGCCGTCATAGACCCACACTTCGTCTGCCATGCCGCCGCGGTAATATTTCCATGTCCTGAACTCTCTCATCACTCGGTTGTAAGCCAGCTTTTTGCCATCAGGAGAATAGCTGCAAAAGCCACCTTCAGGAAGCGGAAGCATCTCTGGCATGCCGCCTTTCACTGAAACCCTCCATAGGCGGCCATCAAAACCATCACCAGTACGATTTCTGAATATGACATATTTCCCATCAGGAGTCCAGCCCATCACTATATTATTAGGCCCCATCCTGTCGCCAAGGTCGTCTCTTGAATTCGTGGCAGTGTAAGTCAGTCGCACTGGCTCCCCGCCTTCGGCAGAAATGATGTAGACCTCACGGTTCCCGTCATATTCCCCGGTGAACGCAATCGTCTTTCCGTCAGGAGAATAGCGAGCGAACATCTCGTAGCCCACGTGCGAGGTCAGCCTGCGAGCCTCACCGCCAGAGAGCGGCGCAGTGAATAAATCTCCTGCATAAGAGAAAACCACTTCTCTACCATTCGTCGAAGGAAACCTAAGAAGCCTGGCCTCTCCGCCAGCATTCTGCGAATAGCCTTGGAAGCCACCCAATGCCAAAAGACCGCCAAGGACAAAAATCAAGAACATTTTTTTCATATCAGAGTGTTTGAAAAAATACTTTTAAATATAGCGAATATATTGAAAAAAGCCTTGGATTTTTGGGTTTCCAAGGCTTTGAGAATGGCAATTCCTGCGTTTATTCGGAAATATAAGCGAGAGTCATGTGCTTAGGGTTATGAGAGCCATTATCGGCGAAGAATTTCAATTTGTGATCCCCAGCCGGCAAGTTAATCTGGAATGAATCATCATCGATGAATTGTCCCCAGTTGCCGCTGCCCTGAATCGGCATGGTTTCGGTAGCCTTGACTCCGTCGATTTCAAAATGATACTTGCCCTGAGAGCCGCCGCTACCAGATGAAGCGTTTATGGTAATCTTGTAGGTTCCCGCATCTTTCACGCTTATGGAATAGATGTACCATTCGCCACTGGCAAGATAGCCGATGTTGCCGCCACCTTCGATGGTCACCATTGAGCTTGTAGGGTCACCATGCTGGGCGCGGTAAGTGTTCCCGCCACCGCCGCCGGTGTCGTAGAACGCAACGTTCATTCCTCCGCGGTCGAAATCCCTGAACCAGATGACGGTAGGCTCATCTTTGCTGATAACGAACGGATGCCCCTTCTCGAACGGGAAAGTAACCTGAACGTCAAAGGTCACAAACTTGGCGAACGAGCCCTTGCGGTAGTGGATTTTCGTAGTTCCCGTGCCTATGCCCTTGACGACTCCGGACTGGCTTACTCTGGCGACATTCTCGTCATCAGACCACCAGCTGAAATCCGTGGTTGGAACGTCGTTGGCATCCGATGGGACCATCGACACCGGAATGGTGACAGTGGCACCGATTGCAAGCTCGATCAGGCTGTCGCACTTCATGGCAATGTCGGTCAGGGCAACCTTTCTGCTTACGTAGACCTCAGTCTCGAACGACATGTCTCCCGATTCGCAAAAAATGGACGCAGAACCCTGCTTTATGGCTTTGACCAAGCCTGAATTGTCGACCGTGGCAATGGATTCGTCGCTCGTAGACCATTTGAACGTAAGACTGGACGGACTAGCCGTCAGCTGAATCTCGTCCCCTTCAAACAACGTAACGGAACTGTGATCCACTGTGATGGTTGGGTAAACATCCGTCCTTTGGAAGTTGTCGCATGAAGCGGAAAGCGCCAACAAAGAGACCAACGATATATTCAATATTATTTTTTTCATGTCTGCCTCCTACTTTATTGTTTCTATGATAGTGAAACCCTCGTCCACCTCCTTATCCTCCGAATAAAGAAACCTCGTCTCCTCCCGCATCTCATATACATCATTTCCTATCTGATACTTGTAATGCAGCAGGAAGGTCTTATAGGTATTGTACCCATCGTCTATGATGCCGTACACGTTAGGATATTCAGGGTCATCGTCCAGCTGCGTCACTTTAATATCCCGGTAAGGCTTCAGCGTAACCTTGTGATAGCCTTTCGCATCGGCCGCGGCATCGATGTACGCTATCATCGCCTTTGCCTCCAAGGTGTGCTTGTCTTTGCTGAAAGTCTCATTCCCGGGCATCATCCTCACGCTGTTCGCAGTCCAGCAATGAATCGTCTTGGTTCCAGGCATATTGATAGGAGACCCATCCGGCAAGAGTTTTCTGTTTCCCACCATCTGATAACCTATTCCGCTGGAATTAGACCATTGATTCTTTATTGCTATCTTAAGCAGAAGGGAACTCTTGTCTGGATGAAGTTCGGCGCCATCATAGGAAAGGACTCTCACAGGAATGATGTAATCCTTGTCTGGAGACAGGCCTGCGGGGTGAATCGTGACAGGGATAGTGCCAAGCACCTCGCCAGATTTTATTACGCATGTCATGCTGGATATCTCGTATTTATCAGCAGGCATGACAACTGCATATTTCTCGACATCTACGTCATAGTTCGCCTTATTGTACTCATCTACGAGAGTGGAATCCAAGACGATGTTTATTTTGACGTCATTCTTTGGAGCCTTCGTGCCTCCCATCGATAATGACATGTACGTCGTGGTTGTCTCATAGTGAAGGCTGACCGTCATCTTCTTAGTGTTGTCAGACTCGCTCACGAATCCGAAGATGTTCTTGTACTGCTCTTTCTCGAACACCTCCTTGTCGTTGCAAGAAACGATGGAGAATGCTGCCAGAGCCGCTAATATTATGCATTTGTGTTTCATGATTCAATACGTGTTGATGTTAGCTTTCCCAACCCGGGTTCTGGTCGCAAGAAGGGAGCTTGCGGATTTCGCTCAGTGGAATAGGAAGCAGGTAGAGTTTCTTATGAACCAGGCGAGCTCCGATTCTGGAAGTATTCGGAACTGTTCTTTGATAGAAATTCTCCTTAGAGCCATCCACGTTCATTCCCATGATTGTTTCATTCTCTGTTTCCTCGTAAATTCCCCACCTGCGGACGTCGAAGTAACGCAGCCCTTCGTGCAGGAATTCCTTCATTCTTTCGATTTCAAGGATTTTCTGGAAGGTTTCCTCGTCTGCAAGATCATTATTGCTGATTCCCGGCATCCCGGAACGGTGGCGCACGAGGTTAAACGCCGACTTTATCTCATTCAGGTCCCGCGACACCGAATAAGTCTCGTCGCCGAGCTTTATCTCATAAGCCTTTGTCAGATGATTGAGACTCTCGGCATACATGAGCAGTATGTCAGCGTACCTTATGATAGGATAGCCTTTATCCATTCTCCTGGCGTTATCTCCGTCCCAGGCATCATTAGGATGAATGTATTTCACAATGACATAGCCCGTAGGGCTGTAGTCCGTCGCAGAATTCTGCTTTCCGTTAGGGGAGTCATAGTAATATGTCACCGTCTGGTTGTACTTCCCAGACATGGTGGTGGAAGACATCGGCCAAAATCTCTCCGAAAACCCTACGCAGGCATAGAAACGCATCTCCCTGTTGTCGTACATGTTATAGACGCCGGCATTGAGCCTGTAGCCCGAGAAAGACTTCTGCTCGTTGGTGAAACCCGATTCCGAGTACGGATAGGCTTCGCTGGAATTGTCTATGGAGCGTCCGTCGTACATGGAATAGCTATCCACTATTTTCTGCGTAAGGGCCATTCCTCCCCATCCTCCGAAGCTGATAGGGAAACTCATCCGGGTATTGTCAACAAGGGACTGGCTTTTCCTTCCCCAGACATATTCAGGATTGGTGGCTATCACCGCCTCCCCCGTGAACTGCTCCGAATACGACCTCAGGTGGTCGATCCCTGCAGCTCCCACAGGATAAGGCTCGTAAAAGTCCGGATCGGAAGTCACGCCCTCAGGCAAAGGCGGAGTCTGCGTATCTTCCTGCACGGTAAAGAGGCTATACATCGGAGCCCCGTTCCTTTTCATGTCCATCACTCTCTTGCAAGCAGCAGCGGCAATAGCCCAGCGCTCTTCGTCATATTCATCGGTGGTGACGTATTTTACTCGGTCTGTTTTCCTGTACCAATTGCCAAAGCACCTTCTGGCTGCTTCTCCTCCATTCCATAGAGGGCTGGCGTAATAAGTTCTGATCCTTGCGATCAGTCCGTATGCGGCTCCCTTTGTTGGCCTTCCGAATTCCATAAGAGGATAGGTTTCAGGAAGATATTTAGCTGCCTCCTCAAGCTCGCTGCAGATATATTCCACAGTCTCTTCATTCGTGGCTCGAGCCCTGTCATATTCTCCCAGATCAAGGTTAGAAGGTATTTCCTCGTCCCCTACCAAGATTACCGGCCCATACGCAAGCCAAAGCTTATAGTAAGCATAGGCACGAATGAACCTGTTCAGGGAAAGAAGTTCAGCCCTGTCCTGAGCGGTGAGATCTTTAGCTTCATCTATCCTTGCGAACACAGTATTCGCTCTTCTGATGCACTGGTAGCTTGTCGTCCACACGTTGGAGAAGGAGTATGGGCTGCTGGCAGAGATTTCTCCGAGAACAAGCCTCATTCCATTGTAGCCATGCTGAGTGCCGTACATAGTAAAGGCCTCGTCTGTCGCAAGAGGTCCGGGAAAATCAGAATCCTGATAGAGAGAGCCTTCGTCACGCAGATCCCCTGTCATGCCCCAGATATATGCCTGGACATTCCTCTTGTTGGCGAATACTTCGTCAATCTTTATCTCGTCGGAGAAATAGTCATCTATGCTCAGATAGTTGCAGGAAGCAAATCCGGCCGACAAGATCGAGGCTAAAATAACGTATGATATTCTTTTCATGTTCGTGATTTTTTTAGAAGTGCAGATAAACCTGGAATGTAAAAGTGACAGGTATTGGATAAGCCCGGCCGCTGTATTGAGCCTGCTCAGGATCGAAGAGCTTCACAGGTGACCATACGGCCAAGTTATTTCCCACCAGCTGCAGGTCAGCAGACTGGAGTCCGATCTTTTTCATGAATTTCGCCGACCAGTTGTAATTGATGGTAATTTCTTGAAGTCTCAAGTACCTTCCATTTCCTTTCCAGAACGTTGAAGTCTGGGTGTTGTTCGAACTGCTTCCATAGGTCATGCGTGGATAAATCGCATCTGGATTCTCAGCCTGCTCGAGCGGAATCCCATGCTTTTCGGCATAATCTTTAGGAATCCATCTGTTCTTGTATTCCATGGCTTGCGCAAGCACGTTTCCGAGCCTTCCGGAAGCAAAAGGAATGTAGCCCGCTCCGCCATAGAAGAAATCTGAATTTCCGGTTCCCTTGAAGAGCACCCCGATGCTGAGCTTTTTGTACTGAAACTCGCCGCCGAAGCCGTACATCAGGATAGGAACGATCGCCCCTGACGATGACAGCCCGTAAGCGATAGGCACTCGGTCGTCGGAATCTATGCGGCCATCTCCATTTACGTCGCGATACTTGATGTCTCCCGGCCTGTATTCACCGAACGTCTGCACCGGGCTTGTATCTATGTCTTGCTGATCTTTGAACAAGCCAAGGGCGTAATAACCCCTTACGACTCCGTAAGGATAACCTGAGCGCTCCTGATAAGGATAGGCAGGATTCGACTCCTCCCAATTCTTGACATCATTCTTAGAGTATGTGAAATTGGCCCTGAGGGTGAGGTTCATGTCGCTTCCAATCTTCTGCTTGAATGAAACATTGCCATCAGCGCCGTATGAACGCATCTTACCGATGTTGGAGTAAGGCCTGGACATGAGCCCGACATAGAGAGGAACTTGCTGGCGTTCCTGGAATATTCCGTCACGCACGTCATTGAAAAAGTCCAGGACGAAATCCACCTTATCGACGAAAAGCGTTCCCTCGAATCCGAGGTCGAACTTAGTCGCCACCTCCCATTTGAGGTTGTCGGCTCCTGTGTACGTTTCCCAAAGAGTTTCCGCAGAGGCCGATCCCCAAGGGGAAGTCGAACCTCGATTGACGATTGTAAGGTAAGGGAATCTCTTGGATGAAATCCGGTCGTTCCCGACCGTTCCGTAAGAAGCCCTGACCTTGAAGAAATTCAGCCAAGGCAGATTGTCCTTCATGAACTTATATTGGGTAGGCACCCAGCCGACAGCCACGGAAGGGAAGAATCCGAAACGCCTGCCTTTCTGGAAGTTCTCCGATCCGGTGTATCCGAAGTTCAGGTCTATCAGATAGGTGTCAGAGTAGCCGTAAGTCAGCCGGCTGGATATTCCCTGATATCTCTTTGGGATGGAGCTCATGTTGCTGACGCTCTCGCTGGAATACTTATCATCGGACATATAGTAGTAGACAAGGCCAGAAACCCTGTGGTCTTTGCCGAACAGACGATCATAATTAAGAGTGGACTCGAAGTGATATTTCCTATAATTATTAGTAGCCTTATTGTAAGAAGCAGCTTGCTCGCTAACCCTCTTGATCGTCACCAGTTCTCCGGTAGATGTCCTGCTCACCGCCTCGTAAAGCTCCGGCTGGACATGGCGGCTCTCGCTGAACCATGAAGTGTAATCGAAAGCACCCTGCGCGCGAATCCTAAGTCCCTTGGTGATCATGCCCAGGTCTTGTTCAAGAGCGACTGTCGTCTTGGACTGGAACTCTGTGTCCAAACGTTTTCCCAAACGGTTGATCATAACGTAAGGGGAAGTCTGCGCACCCTGTCCTACGCCCGGCAGCTGTCCATTGGAATATACAGTGGGAAGTCGGAGCGGATGAATATTTGCCTGGGCTGACCAGATGTAATCTGTGTTTGCGACGCCAGGATTCCTGTTCACGGCCAGGTGACCCGTGCTACCGAAATAAAGCTTGGTAGTCGGAGTCAGGTTCATGTCAATGTTGGAGCGGAATCCGTATGTATCGTAACCGACGTTCTGGGCGTAAGGGCTGGAATGGTCCACTTTATAAGCCGCATCTTCCTGATTGACAGACAAAGACAGGAAATATTTCGCTGCCTTGGCTCCTCCTTGCGCACTCACATAGTAGGCCCTCTTCCATGAATTATTCTTCACGATTTCCTTCTGCCAGTTCACGTCTGGATAGAGATCGGGATCCAGATTATTGCGGATAATGTCCATCTCGACGTTGGAATACAGCGGCTCTTCTCCGCGCACCTCTCTGGCTTCATTCGCAAGAGTTGCATAATCGTATGCACCCACATAATCAGGAAGCCTCCGAAGGTGAGACAAAGTAGTTGAAACCCTGCCAGTGATGCGTACTTTGTCCGTGCTGCCTCGTTTCGTAGTGATAAGCACGACTCCGTTGGCACCCCTGACGCCATAAACTGCGGTGGCAGATGCATCTTTCAGGACGGAGAAATTCTCGATGTCCGAAGGGTCTATCGAGTTGATGTCGCCTTCCAGCCCGTCAATCAGCACAAGGGCAGAAGAATTAGCTCCGAATGTCCCTATGCCTCGAATCCAGAACTCGGCAATGTTTTTGCCTGGCTCTCCGCTGGTCAGAGAAGAAATGACGCCAGCGACTCTGCCCCCGAGGAGGTTACTGATGGATGTCGTAGGCTGATCAAGCAGTTTCGCGTCAATGGATGTCACTGCAGCCAGGTTAGATATCTTCCTCTGGGTGGTACCGAGGGCCGTGATGACGACCTGGTCAAGTTCCTGAGTCGTTTCCGTGAACGTTATGCTAATTTTCGTGTCTTCCTTGACGACGATATATTCAATGTCCTTGAACCCCATCATCTGGAAAATAAGCTTGTCGCCTTTCTGAGCCTTGATGGAAAAATGCCCTTTGTCGTCAGTCATCGTTCCCACTGTAGAACCTTGGACTATTACGGCGACTCCCGGCAGTGGGCCATCCTGGTCATAAACCGTTCCTGCCAGCCTGTAAGTCTGGGCATGGGCTTGAAAAGATCCTATCATCAATATGATAGAAATCAGGAAATATAACTGTTTCTTCATTAGAATAATCTTTAGTTGATGGATAGTTTGCGGACTCTCCTGTTGCCGAAGTCAGCCACGTAGACAGAACCGTCTTTGCTAATTCCGATACCTCTTGGAGACTTGAAGAGAGCCTCTTCTTTTGTGCCGTCTTTCCAGCCTGACTTTCCGGGAACTCCCAGCACTGTCTCCACCTGGTTCTCCGGGGTTATCCTCCTGATGCAGTGGTTATCGCAGTCGGCGACGTAGATGTTGCCGTCATTATCGCTGAAAAGCTGAGCCGGGCAATTGAACCGAGCCTCGGCAATCTTGCCGTCCCTGTGGCCGGTGATGCCGCTCGACAGTTTCTCCATCTCCGGCTTGTCTTTGTTAAGGTCTACCTTCGCAATGGAATTGGCCATGCCTGTCATATTGCTCCAGCAAGCCACGTAAAGCACGTTAGGGTCTGTTGGCCGGAACGTAAGGCCGAAAGAATCTCCGTTAGGAGTGTCGCAGACAACCTCTGCCTCATAAGTCACAGGATTGATTTTCACTACCTGGCCGTAATAGAAACGCGTGTAAATGAATCCGTCGTAAGGATTCACCACGAAAGTGTGCTTATAGCCGTTCGCAGGACGGCCTGCAGAACTCTTCGACCAGTCGATCTTTGCGCCGAAGTCCCGGACTCTCAGACCCCACATCTCCTTCGGATCCATCTCGACGAACATCCCGACTGTAGTCTCGGTAGGAGCCATGACCTTCTGAGTGACAGGATCGACGCAAGGCACGTTCGCATAGTACTGAGTCGAAATCGTCACCAGTTCATTCGTCTTGAAATCAATCCTGGCAATGCCATTGACGTCCCCTCCATCTCCGTTTGAGCTGCTGTGGTCTACTACGAACACGTTTTCGCTGCTGTCCACGCAGCAATAATAAGGAGAAACTTGCGCCTCGCTCAGGTCTCCGGCTTTATAGATGCCGGTGCCGTTGCCACAGACCGTGGTCACAGTGGTAGAAACCGTGT
Source organism: uncultured Bacteroidales bacterium (assembly GCA_900316045.1). Lineage (GTDB taxonomy): Bacteria > Bacteroidota > Bacteroidia > Bacteroidales > UBA932 > Cryptobacteroides. Next base: position 60,100 of record ONBM01000002.1, read on the forward strand.
AAGCAAATGTTTCTTCGTAGGAAAGAGAGTCCTTGCCGTTCGACACGGAAATGACGCAAGTATCACCGGGGAGTCGCGGAGCCTGGACGTACAATTCCGTGCCATCGCGGCTGACCCCGATTACAGGTGCTTTTCTCTGATTAAAATAAACCCGCATCTGGGAAGGGTCACCGAAACCTTTCCCTTGCAGGATGACCTTCTCTTGATACTTCCCGTAATTAGGGTGGAATGACGTGAGCGTCAGAGACTCATTCGATGAGGAGCCTCCTTTCTTGTCATCATCATTGCATCCTACGCATAATGCAAGCGCACATGCCAAGATACAGGTCGATTTGGTAGAAAAACGAAAAATAGTTACCATTGGTTAAAAAATTAGTGGTGTCATTAATATTTTTATGTGGTTCTACTAATGTAATATACGCCATTCATTGCCTCCAAAGATAACACTTTCCCCCGATTTCCCAAAAACGTTTTTAGAATTAGCTCTACGCATGAAGATCCCTCACAGGAATACAACCCCCCGAAACTGCAAAGCATGCAGCTTCTTAGCATTCCTGTGAGGGTGCCTAGCTTGGACTGCGGTTGCTACTCTGAATACGGAACCCAGACCTTCATCTTGCCGGCGGTGCGGTTGTCCCAGGCATAATATGGAATGAAATTCAGCACCTGATCGCCGTTCACAGCCTTTATAGTCTCGACTCCGCAGAGCAGGTCTGGTTGGAAGGTCGCCTCGAAAGCAGCCGAAGGCGAAATATTCAGTTCATCAAAGCCTTCAGGATTGTCCGCCTCTTCCATGCAGTACACCAGCGGTCCTCGCTGAATAGCACGCAAGCCCTCGTCTTCCTTCACCCTAGGATCAGCGGCAATGACTTCTACCGGCATATTCATGGAAAGCTCTATTACGTCGCCGTCTTTCCACTTCCTGTCCAGCACGGCATATCCCTTGTCCATGACAGGCTCTGCCTTCTTGCCATTAACCGATATGGAATATTCCTTGCACCATCCCGGGATGCGCAGTTTCAGTGCTTTCTTCAGCTTCCCGCCAACTGTGATCTTAACATCCCCTTCCCAAGGATAGCGGGTTTCCTGAGTGAGCGTGAGGCCTTTTTCAACGTCAGCCTCGCCCCCGATGTAAAGGTTCACCCAGACTGCGTCGCCGGAAGTGCCGTAGATGTAGTTCCCGATGGAAGGCAGGAAGCGGCAGATCTGGCTAGGGCAGCAGGCGCATCCGTACCATTCCTGCCGATGATGGTCGCCATTCGATGCCAAAGGATTCACATAGAAGAAATGATCACCGGCAAGGGATATTCCTGCCAGAGCTCCATTGTACATGGACCTTTCCAGCACGTCAACATATTTCGAATCCCCCGTCATCTGATTCATCCTCCAGTTCCACAGCACCATCCCGACCGAGGCGCAAGTCTCGCAATAGGCAGTGAGATTCGGCAAGCTGTAATCTTCCGTGAAGCCCTCATTGTGGGCAGACTGGCCGATGCCGCCGGTTATGTACATATTCCTCAGCGCCACGTCATCCCACAGGCGGTTCAATGCACCGATATAGCCTTGGTCGTGAGTGTAGGATGCCACGTCTGCCATGCCGCAATAAAGGTACATGGCACGCACGGCATGCCCTGCGATGTCCGTCATCTGGGTGACAGGCTTTTCGTCCTGGTAATATAGCGGATTCCATTTCCGTCCATCGCCGTGGCTGCCAAAGCCGTGTCCCCTCTCGTTCAGAAGCCAGTTCGAGAACTCCAGATATTTCTTTTCGCCCGTGACCTGGTAGAGCTTCACTAAAGCCAGCTCGATTTCTTCGTGGCCTGGCACCCAATCTCGCTTTCCGGAGCCAAACACGCTCATCATGTGGTCTGCCATGCGGATCGCCACATCCAGGAACTTGCGCTTCCCCGTGGCCTTGTAATATGCCACCGCGGCTTCGGTCATGTGCCCTGCGCAGTACATCTCATGTTTGTCCATGTCGGTCCAGCGTTTGTCCAGGCCGGTTAGGGTGTAATATGTATTAATATAGCCATCCGGCTGCTGCGCCGCTGCGAATTTGTCTATCCATTCGTCGCATTTTGCTTCCAGCTCCGGATCCGGATGGTTTATCAGCGAATACGCCATGCCTTCCAGCGCTTTATAAACATCGGAATCATCGAAGAATATTCCGGAGTGTTCTCCTTCGCTTTTGGCTGCATTCTCGAAGTTACGTATGCGGCCTGTCTTGTTCTCGATCTGGTCTATGCAGACCTTCAGCGTAGTGCTCTTGTGCTTGTCCAGCCTAGGCGACCAGAACTCGTCCTGAATCTTCACTTGCGAAAAGTCCACCGGAGTAACTGTCTTCAGCTGCCCCTCGCCAGAGCCGCCCTGCGCACATCCAGCCAGCAGCAATAAAGAAATGATTGCGTAATGTCGTTGCTTCATATTCCTGAAAATTTATTTTAATATTATTGGAAATTCCGTGATTCTCAATGTGGTGCAGCCGTAAGGCACCAGCACTATCTTTTCTTCTCCTCCTGCTTCACTTGGTAGCTGCCCGCTCACTGGAATAGGTCCTGCCATTTCATTATACAGTGTCCATGTAGGAATCCTAACGCCCTTAGCATGAATTTCCAAAGGCGTATTCTCAAGGTTCCAAGGGTACCCGGAAGTATCCCTCTCAACAACTCTAAAAGACTCCTCCGGAACTCTCAGCGCAGTAGAAGGCAACCCATAGTTCCAAGCCGACCCGGGGTGCACCTGCCAATAGAAATCCCCATAATTAACTTTCTCTTCCTGAGGGACATCCACCTTTTCCCACCTTTCGTCTATCCTTAATGAATATACCAACGGACCCCTCTCTACCACCACTGATGCCTCATGCCATCTGGAGACAGACACTTTCATGGGAAGATTCAGCTCAATGTGGTCCCCGTCCTTCCAAGAACGGCAGACAACGGCCGTCGTTCCTTGTGAATATGCCCCTTCCTTCTTTCCGTTGACAGTTACCGTAGCCTCTTTGCACCATCCAGGGATACGGAGATGCAACGGGAAAACCATGGACTTCGTTTTCCTATCCGGAATTGACAAATCGAAGGATATCGTCTCACTGAAAGGATAGCCACCGCCTTCAACTATTCTGACTCTCTGTCCATCTGCCACCGTAGCCATCACCTCGCACGGCGAGTAGCACATTGCTGCTAGGCCCTTATCGTCCGAGGCCAACCAGAGATTTCGGGTGAATTTCGGCCACCCTTGGTGCATATTGGAAGTGCAGCAAGGGTAGCCTGTCAGGATGCCATAGCAGATGTCCGTCCCATCGTGATCAGTGATGAAGTTATGCACGTGCCTAGAGATATTCGCCTGATTCACCTGCTGATAGTATTGCTTCGACATGAAATCATCATCCGCCTGCGTCGGAAGGGCATTGAAAGCGATTCTTTCCAGCCAGTCGGCCCAATCCGTCCTTCCCGTGATCTCAACCATTTTTTCTAGGGAGAACATAAGCTCCACTGCCGAGCAGAATTCTGACCCTTGGGTGGGGTCGGCACTGTGCAGCATTTCGTCTGCACCATACATTCCATTCGGCATGCCCAGAAAACGCATCAGGTCTTCACGTCCCTTGTCGATGGCATCCAGATAGCTTTTGTCTCCAGTCGCCTGATATCTGATTACCGGTTCTTTGAAGCCTTGCGCCAGGTTCACGCAATGCAGCGAATATATCTGCGAGAGCGTCCTCCCGTCAGTCAGGCGACCTTTCCAGTCAGCTGTCTGCGATGCGATGATATCTCCAAGCTTCAGCAGATACTCTTCTCCTGTCTTGTTGTACAGCCAGTAAACGATGTACAAATTGTCGCCCCCACGTTCAGCACCCCAGAAGGTCCAATGCCCGAGCGGAGTCTTTGGCAGCTCATCTAACTGATAGCGGAAATATTTATCAAAAAAAGTCAGCACCCTTTCGTCACCAGTCGCATCGAAGTACTGCTTCATGAACTTAAGTACCACCATTCTTGGCCACCAGTCCTTCGAATTGTTTCTCTGCAGGCCAGGCTCCGGAGGCAAATCCTTTGCCGGACCGAAGAAGCCATTCTCACATTGACTGGCTAGGACGGACTCTACCCATTTCTGACATTTACCTTTAAGGTTCTCATCGTCAAGAATATACGCAAGAGGCATCAGGCCATCGATCCAATATGGCCCCCTCTCCCACATGTCTCCATCCCCGCCAAGCCAGCCGTTGCGCTCGCCCATCAGAGAATAATATTCATCCAGATGTCCTGTAAGGCCATCTGCCATGCGCCTCAACTGATCCTCAAGCCATCCCTTAGGCTTCACCGCCCCAAGCGGCAACTCCGAATATGGCTTGTGCACCAGAGGGTAGCGGTTGAATGAATATTCGGCACAGTTGCCTGATGATGCTCCGGCAAGGCACATGGCGGAAACAATGATTGGAACACAAAGCATGCGATTCGCAATTCTCATGGTTATTTGTAATTTGGATTCTGCTCCAGCTTCGGATTTGGCGTAAGGGCAGATTCCGGTATCGGAAACAAAGCTCTGTAATCGCCCTGAGGCTGATGCGAGAGCCAGCTCTTAGTAGTATAAGTGCCGAAACGTATCATTCTGGAGCGCACTCCCATCTCCCAGGCGAATTCCCAGCCATACTCATCATAAAGCCTGCCGAACTTAACCGGGTCAGTATTTCCTCTATCAATTTCCTCGCCATAATCTGAGACGTAATAACCATACTGATAAGAAGAATTTTCTTTCAGCTGACTATCTGTCACCACTGCTTTCTCCGGATGAGCCTTGAAGGCGCGCCGGCGAACTTGGGTAACCAAATCCCCTGCCCCTGCCTGACCAAGCCGAAGAAGACACTCTGCCTTCATCATCAATACTTCAGAATACCTGAAAACTGGAATATCAGTACTTGAACTGGACGTGCTTCCTGCCTTGACTTCATATTTCAGCATTCTATAGCCTTCATTCTCCATCGTGAAGTTACCGCTCTTGACTCTGTTCACATAATTCAGCTGCTCACCTGGAAAATCATATGCGCACATAATAGGTTCATTGCTCTCATACTTGTACTGAGGCCCCATAATCCAAGTATAGCCAAGGCGCTCATCGTCAGGGTCGTATGTATTTATGAATTGAGGAATCCCCATTGCGCTACCTGATCCCCAAGGCGTGAAACCCACATTGAATCTATATTTCAGAGGGGCACCCCAGGAAAAATGTTGAATGTAGTTGCCTCCTGCCTTTGACTCATCGAAAGGTATCGTGAATATCACCTCTGGATTAGACGTAATAGACTCCACATCCTCACGAAATGGAGCTCTATAATCATCTGATAGCGCAAGTTTTCCGCTATTGATGATTTGATTGCATGCATCAAGGCAATCCTGCCAATGGGCACTTCCTGTATAGATTTCGGCATTGATATACACTCTTGCCAGGGTTGTCAGCGCAGCCCATTTGTTCATGTGGCTATATGATATTCCGCCCTGAACCTCGGAAAGATTAGGCGTGACTTCCTTCAATTCACTTACGACGAAATCATATATGGTTGCCCTATCTGTCTTCGCAGGCAGTTCCGTAGTGGGCTCTGTGATTAACGGAGCATCTCCCCAGAAATCGAGCACGATTGAATAATAGAATGCCCTCAGGGCCCTAAGTTCCGCTATGCATGATGCTTTAGTGGCATCGTCGACAGGAATCACGCCATCATTGAACTGTTTAATTGCGGTATTGCAGAAAATGATTCCTCTATAAGTAGGATTCCAAGAATTGGCGATATGTACCTGCTCAGAGTTCCATGTATGGTAGTGGACACGTCTGTAGATTCCGCCATCATCCCACCCTGTAGAATTCGGCGGCATTACAATTTCATCGGAACTTGCCACATCAAGTCCGTAGAGTCCAGTATGGCTTATGTAACTTCGAAGAGGATAATAGCAAGCCCCTACAACCTTCTGGGCATCAGATGCTGAATAGGAATAAGAACTCTCAGTCAATGAAGAATAGACTTTCTCATCAAGGTTATTACTGCAAGATGCAAGGGCAAGGAGAGCCGATGCTGCAAGTCCTATATATATTATTCTTTTCATTGTGTTTAACTTAAAATCTAACAGAAATACCAAAAGTATAAGATCTGGTTGCAGGATACCTGTTATAATAATCAACACCAGGGGTTAGTCCTGAAACGGAAACTTCTGGATCGATGCCAGAATAGTCCGTTATTGTTGCAACATTGCGGAGAGCAATGTAAAGCCTGCAATTCTGAACATATTTATTCAAAAAATTAAATGTATAACCAAGAGTGATGTTATCAAGCTTCACATAATCGCCCTTCTCAACATAATAGCTAACATATTGACAAGACTGATCATCTGCAAGAACGGCCTTACCGTACACTTTGTCGAATGCAGATTTAAGGACATTGCCTCTCGTAAGCATTACAGGCACGCCGTACTTCATTGCAGTTAAATTAAGGATTTCGAAATCGAACGCTCCTCTGAACAACATGCTTAAATCGAAATTCTTCCATGTAATATTATTGCTCCAATTCACATAATGCTTAGGGATGCCATTGCCTAAGATCTGCTTGTCCGTAGGCTGCTGGTCATTTATTGATTTGATGCTGCCATCCTCACCTTCGATTAGCCAGTGTCCTTCGTCATCTACATCAACGCTCTTGAAGCCCCAGAAGTTACCGATAGGCTGGCCTTCTTTAAGTCTATGAGTGCTCTGCTGCATAGGTTCTCCAGTATTACCCTCATCAGAATAGCCTGAAGAGAAGAAAGAGTCACTGGACAAAGTGAGAACCTTGTTCTTATTATGCGAATAGTTCAATGAGGTAGTCCATTGCAGGTCCTTGGTCATGACTGGAATGGCCGTAATCCCGATTTCTATTCCTCTATTGCGGATTTTCCCTGCATTTGCAGTCATCGAACTAAATGCATTAGGAGGTGATGCGACTGTGTAGTTCCAGAGCAAATCAAGAGACTTTCTGTTGTAGAGATCGATTGTACCGCTGATGCGGTCGTTCAGAAGTCTGAAATCCAAGCCCAAGTTCCATTCCTGCTTCCTTTCCCATTTCAAATCAGGGTTAGAGTTCTTGGCTGCGCTTATTGACTGAATCCACTCTCCATCGTACCAGATATTCGTAGTTGTGTTTAAAGTATTCAGAGACATATATGAAGAAGATGGCTCTGTTCCAGTTTCTCCATATCCAGCTCTAAGCTTCAATGCCGTTATCTCCTTGACATCTTTAAGGAATGGTTCATCTTTCACATTCCATGCAGCAGAAGCGGACCAGAAATTTCCCCACTTATTGTTAGCTCCGAATTTCGTGGATCCCTCACGTCTGAAACTGCCAGAAAGCATATACTTTTCTTTATAATTATAGTTGAGACGAGTGAAGTATCCAACAAGTTTGCTTTCAGTCTGGTTCGAAGACATATCGGCCCATCCGCTCTTTCGTCCGTCATCAATAGCAGTACCAGCACCAATGTTATTATATTCAAAGAAATCCGTCGAGAAAGTCGAATTCTGCATCCAGTAGAACTGAGAATTATTCTTAAGCCACGAATATCCTATCATCGCAGTATAATGATGATCATCGAGGAACGAGCCTCTGTACTGGGCAGTTAGCTCGGTCATGATTTGCTCTCCCCGATACGTTCCTCTGGAAGCAAATCCATTCTTTCCCTCCCTAGCATTGTAAGAGTGCTTATGAGTCTCATAATGCCCTTGCGTGTAATTATGAATATTGTCAGACATCAGGTAATTGATGTCGAGTCCGTTAATTGGAGTAAAGGTCAGATTCGCAAATGTGCGAAGCATAGTCCCCTGAGTCTTGCCTTTGGTCTCATTTAGCAGGGAAACCGGATTAAAATAATCAGTTATGCCTGTGTTCTCCGAATAATTTCCCTCAGAATCATAAACAGGAGTCGTTGGATTATAGTTTATATTTCTGTATACTGCTGAATCAAAACTTCCGCCATCGGACCCATTGTGAAATTCTTGCCTGAATCCATTAACTCCTGCATTGATTTTCAGCATATTGTTGAACATCCTATGCGTAATCTCGATTCGAGGGTAAATCATTGTATTATTAGATTTCTTGATAATGCCTTTCATTCCTCTGTATTCAACAGAAGCGACGTAATTCGTCGACTTGCTACCGCCCCTGAGGCTTATGTTATAGACTTGCGTGAGAGGGGTTCTGGTTATCTCATCAAGCCAGTCTACGGAAGCTCCGTCATCATGATAACCCACATGACCTTTAGCCAATTCGCGGTACTCATCAGCCGTCATATAATCCAGCTTCTTAGTAATTGTCTGAGTGGACACATATGCACTAAAATCAACCTGAGTAGGCATTTCGCCCTTAGCATTTTTTGTGGTTATTATGATGACTCCATTCGTACCACGAGTACCATAAATAGCTGCGGCAGAACCGTCTTTAAGGACATCAATCTGATCAATGTCATCTGGAGAAACTTGATTCAAATCACCAGGAATGCCATCGATAAGGACAAGAGGGGCGGCACTTGCTAGGAGGGTAGTGGCACCACGCAGAGAAATCTCGGTGTTAGAAACAGGATTCCCATCAGGAGAATTGACAGTAAGCCCTGGAACTTTGCCTTTGATTAACTCTGCGGCATTCTGAGATGGCGTAACTTGGAAATCTTTGGACTTAACAGTTGAGATAGCGCTTGCGACTTCGACTTTTTTCTGAGTGCCGTAACCTACGACGACAACCTCGTCAAGATGAGCCGTGTCTAAGCGTAACACAATGTCAACCGAATTTCTATTGTCAACTTGGACTTCCTGAGTGATGAATCCTATATTTGAAAACACAAGAACTGAATTTGCTGGAGCATCTATCGAATAATGACCAGATGCATCGGTGAATGTTCCCGTGTTCGTACCCTTTACGATTACATAAGCTCCCACTAATGGAGCCCCATCCTCATCTAGCACAGTACCTCTGATGACGTTTGTACGCTGCTGTGTCTCGGCTTCTTTCGGTTTCTTTGTCAAAACTATCCTGTTTTCAACCACAGAATAACATACGTCCGTGCCAGTGAATATCTGATCCAGAACATTGAAAATGTCTGCATTACGGACTGAGATATCGATCTTTCTCGCAAGATCGATATGGCGATTATTGTAGAAGAATGAATAGTTGCTCATATCTTCTATCTGCTCAAGTACCGCCTTGACTGTCATGCCACTGATGTCAAGGTTAATTTTGGTTTTCTGCGTCTCGGATTCCCTAGCCTGCAGAAAAATGCCAGAGCTAAGCAGGAAAACAACTGCCAGCATGCCAGCCAAATGATTCTTTGTCCCAAAAAGTTTGCTTATCATAAGCATTTGCGCTTTAATAAATTGGATATTAATTTATTGTATTATTATATCAGTATATTCTTATTCTCTGTCCCTTCTCTGATTCGTTGGCTTCTTCATATTTCCACCTGACTCCTGAAGAAGCCTTGAACACCGTGAGCACTTGACCGATATGCTGAGTCGTGAATGAACCAGTGAAAGCATCGTCATCGTATTTTTTGGTATCGACGATGAACTGCACATTGTATCTTTTGGATAATACCCGCAGAACCTCATTGAATGGGGTGTCATTGAAAACTATCTTCCCTTCTTTCCATGAAGTCTCAGTATCTCCTTCCGTATGCCTTATGGTCATCCTTCCAGTCCTACGGTCGTATACAAGCTTCTGGAAAGGGGACATGTTGCACGCATGATCCCCCGAAATAAATGTTACGCTGCCTGTCAGCAACGTTGTTGTAGTTATGCTGTCGGTCGGAAAAGCTTCTAGATTGAAAGACGTTCCGTGAACCTCAACCTTCTGACCATCGGTGGTAGTGACGACAAACTTTTTATGAATGTCTTTAGCAACGTCAAAGAATGCTTCACCTTCCAACTGGACGCTGCGGACATCACCTGTGAAAATATTAGGGTATTTTAATGTTGAGCCAGAATTCAGATTGACGACTGTCCCATCTGACAAGGAAAGCTTTGTTGTCATCCCCGGATTAGTTCTTGCCTCAAGAATTTGAACCTCAGCATCTCCCTTGAACGACATTTCATAAAAGAAAGCCATGGAGACAGGAATCAGTAGAACAGCTGCAACCCTTTCGACCCATCTAAACACGCCTTTAGCCTTATCTTTTCTAATCCTGCGAGACAAAGCGCCATGCGCCTTGTCTATATCTATTCTCTTTTCAATTGATGTCGAATCGGAAGCTAAGGAAAGCAACTGTATCTGACGGGCTACTTTAGCGTTCTCTTCTGACAAGGCTATCCATGTTTCCACTTTTCTCGCCTCTTCCGAAGAAATATTCCCAGAAAAATAACGAACTAGCAACGTTTCTATTGAGGTTAGCTCTTCCATTGGTTCTAGTTTTATAATTAAGACACGACAAACGAAACATACCCTAAACAAATACCTCTTTATTTTCGATAAAAAACTTATATTTAGCCAAACATTCTCTCAATGCCATCGTTTAATGACAATCTTCCTTTAAAGGACGAGCGGTTTCTTGTCTCAGCCTTGAATATGTCAGACAAAGATGCCTTCGACCACCTTTTCCGCAGATTTTATCCTATGCTCTGCGCTTACGGAAGAAGATATCTTTCCTTGGAAGACTCCGAAGAGGTGGTTCAAGACGTTTTTTATGAACTCTGGAAGTCTAGGAAGAATCTTTCAATCAAAACATCGCTAAGCAGTTATTTATTCAGATCCGTCCGCAATCGCGCATTGAACTGCATCCGCAATGCAAATGCAAGAAAAACTGTAGCTATGGAAAATCTTCCGGATATATTCTTTGAATTCAACGGGTATGAGATACTAGAATTGCAATTGAAATTAAAAGAAGCTGTGCAAGAACTCCCGGAAAGCTATAAGGAAGCATTTATAATGAATCGTTTCGAGGACAAGACATATGCTGAAATAGCAAACGAAACGAATACATCAGTCAAAACTATTGAATACAGAATATCGAAAGCTTTGAACCTTCTTAGGGAGAAGTTGAAATATTTATTTCTTGCGATGCTCCTTATCCTCAGATAACTATTTTCTGGCTGGAATGGCATTCCCACATGCGGATCATTTCCAGCGGAAGAGAGCCTCATGAGCTGGTTACCAGTGGAGGAGGCCTCGGATCTGACAAGATGTAGTACAGGGGATATGCTGCAGACTATCCTAGGGGATGTAGTACAGGGGATATGCCGCAGAATGGCCTCGGAGCAGGATCGGCTGTACTACATCCAGGGAAAGGAATGGGGAGAAGCGCCAAGCGACAACGCAGAAAGGGCATCCGCGCAGACCATCCCACGGGATGTAGTACAGGGGATATGCCGCAGAATGGCGCCGCAGAATGGCCTCGGAGCAGGATCGGCTGTACTACATCTCCGACGAGAGAATACGTTGCAGAATGGCGCAATGTAGTTGCTGACAGCATAAATATATTGCTGAAACTATAGGAAATTTGTATCTTCATTGGTGAAAGCTGTTCGGAATATTTTCCAAATAGAATGGCTATGCTTATTTAAATTTAAACTAATAGGAGGTAGAGGCGTGAGAAATCTTCACCACATTTGCGTCGCATCTCATTCAGAGGTGCTTTTTCGTTCACCAGAAGACATCAATATGGCAATTAACTATTTGGCGCTTACCGCATTAAACACTAACAGCCACATTCTGGCAGATGCTTTGATGTCTAACCACATTCATTTAATCGTGATGACTGAAAATCCTGAAGAATTCTCCAGGAGATTTCGGATCCATTATGTTAAATATTTCAATCATAAGTACTCTCGACACGGCTCCCTTGGGGAACAAGGTGCATTCTCTTTGAAGATAGAAGGAGATAGGCATGCGGTGGCAGCCATCAGCTATGTGCTTAGAAATGGGCTTCATCATGGTCAGGCTGCAACTGCTTTCGCCTACAAGTACACTTCTATTAAAGAATATTTTACTGAGCAAATGGGCTTTGAACGCTATCATGGCTCCATTCTCAACAGCAGTGAGATGAGAAAAGCCTTAAAGAAATGGCATAATGTTCCTGATCACTACGTGATGAGTTCCGAGGGGGTATTTTTGCGACATTCATTTGAAGAAATCACACTGGTAGAAATGCTATATGTTTCTGCCAAGTCTTTCCAGTTCTACACAAGAGGCAATACAGAGAATATGTGGGCGAAGGATCAGGAAAATGATAATACTGGGAAGCCAATTGAATTGTCTTCGATTGAGGATCCGAGAGTGTACAAATCAGAGGATTTGTTCATAAATGAACGCAGAAGATTCGATCAGAAGAAAATGGATGATTTCCAGGTCTGTCATTTGATAGACAGCATTTTACTTAAAAAATTCAAAGTGAGTTCAATATATGTCCTATGGGAGAGTGCAAAAGAGGACATATTCAAAGATCTTATCTATAATTACTGTATTAGTGGTAAACGGGCGCAGAGATGTCTTGGAGGGTGGTTGCCAAGCTGGTATGTGCCACAGGATACCAATAAGCGGATAGAAGAAAGGAGCGAATAGAGGTAGTACAGGGGATATGCCGCAGAGTGGCCTCGGAGCAGGATCGGCTGTACTACATCAAGGGAGAGGAATGGAAAGAAGCGCCCAGCGACAATGCAGAAAGGGCATCCGCGCAGACCATCCGGGGGATGTAGTACAGGGAATATACCGCAGAGTGGCCTCGGAGCAGGATCGGCTGTACTACATCAAGGGAGAGGAATGGAAAAAGGACGCTGTATGGCCACCGAACGGGGAAATCCCGCAGATTCCCCACGGGATGTAGTACAGGGGATGTGCCGCAGAGTGGCCTCGGAGTAGAATCGGCTGTACTACATCTCCGGAGGGAAACGGGGAAAAGCGCCTCAGAACACGGCAGACTGGGGGACGGCGGCAGGACTCTACAGGATGTAGTACAGGGGATGTGCCGCAGAGTGGCCTCGGAGCAGGATCGGCTGTACTACATCTCCGGAGGGAAACGGGGAAAAGCGCCTCGGAACACGGCAGAGTGGGGGACGGCGGCAGGGCTCCACGGGATGTAGTACGGAGAATATGCCGCAGAGTGGCCTCGGAGCAGGATCGGCTGTACTACATCTCCGGAGGGAAACGGGGAAAAGCGCCTCGGAACACGGCAGACTGGGGGACGGCGGCAGGGCTCTACGGGATGTAGTACAGGGGATATGCCGCAGAGTGACCTATGGGGCGGAAGAGCTGTACTACATCCAGAGAGGTGAAACAGGGAAAATGCGGCTTTTCCGTCATAGAGATGAAACCGCAGGAAAATCCTGGCGTGGCACATTCCCGGCCGAGGGGGCCTGGAGTGCGTGCCGCTACACGGGAAGCTGTAGACCTACTCCAAGCCGCGGGCGCGGAGGAGGGCGCCGGGGTCTGGCTGGGCGCCACGGAAGCTCTCGTAGAGAACCATAGGCTCTTCGCTGCCGCCCTTCTCAAGGAAGGTGCGACGGAACTTCATGTCGATCTCCGGATTGTACAAGCCTTGCTGCTGGAAATACTCAAATGCATCCTTGTCCAGGACTTCTGCCCAGAGATAGCCATAGTAGCCTGCAGAATATCCGCTATTGAATATATGGTTGAAATAGGTAGTCCGGTAGCGAGGAATGATTTCCCCGATCAGCCCCATGTCTTTGCAAACCTTAGCCTCGAAATCCGCCACGTTCTTACCCTGGTCGCCTTCACGAAGCTTTGAAAGCTCATCCTTGCCGAGCTCATGCCACTTCATGTCAAGAATGGAAGCTGCGCAGAGTTCCGACGTCATGAAACCTTGATTGAACTTGTGCGAATTATTGATCTTAGCAACCAGTGAATCTGGAATTACCTCGCCGGTTTTGTAATTCTTGGCGTACAGAGCCAGTATCTCCGGCTGGAAAGCCCAGTTCTCATTGAACTGCGAGAACGTCTCAACGAAATCGCGAGCCACGTTAGTCCCGCTCACCGATGCATAGTGGCATTTCGTGAGGAGCCCGTGAAGGGCATGGCCGAACTCATGGAATGCTGTCTCGACCTCATCGATCGTGAACATTGCCGGAGTGGAATCGGTAGGAGCCGTAAGATTGCCGACATTGATTATGATTGGTCGCACGTCGTTGCCCTGAGCGTCCACATATTGCTCGCGGAAGTTTGTCATCCAAGCCCCACCTCTCTTAGTGGAACGAGGGAAGTAGTCGGTCATGAATATTCCTAAAAGGCTGCCGTCGGAATCCGTTACTTTGAAAGCCTCCGCAGCGGGATTGTACACAGGCACCTCAGGAGCAGGCTCCACGTTGATTCCGTACACCTTGTGAGCGGCAGCGAATATTCCGTTTCGCACGTTCTCCATCGTGAAATATGGTTTGGTCTGCTCTTCGTCCAAGGCATATTTCCTCTGACGCACTTTCTCGGCATAGTAGAACCAGTCCCAAGGCTGGATCTTCGCCCCCGTTTCGACTTTGCCCGCCTTGATGTCCTCGTCCATAATCTGCTGCATGTCGTAGACTTCCTGCTTGGCCTTAGCCACGGATGGGCCAATGATTTTGTCCAGGAATGCATCCACGGTGGCAGGATCGTGAGCCATCTTGTTGTCCAGCTCGTATGCAGCGAATGTGTCAAAACCAAGCATATTGGCCTTCTCCGCCCGCAGATTCAATATTTCAAGGCAGAGAGCCTTGTTGTCATATTCATTGCCATTATTTCCCCTTGAAGAGTATGCCTTGAACATCTCCTCGCGGCGGCCTCTGTCCTCGCAGCTAGTCATTTCGGAAGCGTATGAGGAAACTGGTATTCCGAATTTGTCTTTGAACGCATTGTTTTCCGCAAGAAGGTTAGTGCCGAACTTCTGGGAAGCTGCCGCAAGTTTCTGGTTAATTTCCTTCAGGCGTGCCTGCGAAGCATCATCCAAATCAACACCGTTACGGGTAAACGACTGGTACAGTTTCTTGAGCACCATCAGCTGCTCCCTGGTGAGCTTGCTCTTGTCCCCATCGAAGACTGCCTTCACCCTATTGAAAAAGTCTTTGTTCATGGATATGTTGTCTTCGTGCTCGGTGATCAGAGCTGTAGCCTCTTCCACGACCTTGGTCATTTCATCGCTACCTTCTGTCTCATCCAAATTGAAAAGAACGGCAGAGACCTTGTCCAGCGTCTGCCCCGAGAGTTCGTAAGCGGCTACTGTGTTCTCGAAGGTAGGTGCCTCCGAATTGTTGATTATTGCGTCCAGCTCTTTATTTTGTTCTTCTATTCCCGCCTTAATTGCAGGAATGTAGTCGCTCAGCTGGATCTTATCGAACGGAGGAACGCCATAAGGGGTGTCCCACTGCTCCAGAAATGGATTTTTTGAAGTTTGAGTGCAGGCTGCCATCATCATGATTGCTCCTATTGCTAAAATACTTTTTCTCATAAAGCAAAAAACATTGTTTTCGCTAATATATTAATTAATATGCTCAATGTAAAGCATGGATGCACGTTTTTCAACTGAATTCCACCTCCAGGCCGTCGTAAGCCGCAAACAGTGGCTCAGGCAGAGTCTTGGCCAGCACATCCGGAGAAGGATTCAACGTCTTGGCGAGATGCGTCAGATACACCTTTCCTCCATCCTGGAGTTTCAGAAGACCATATTCCAAGAGCATGTCCGTAGTTCTCTGGACCAGTTTCGCGCTGGAATGGGTGAAAAGCCTGAAATCCTCATCGTAATCCATGCCCATCGTGGATTCCATGATGAGTCCGGTCAGTGGATTGCGCACCTTGCAGTGATAGTCGAAACCAGCATATTGCGCCCCCACCGCCATGATTCCGCCAGTATCTGTGGCATAAAGCACTCGCGCTCTTCCCTTTTCCAAAAGGTAAATCAGAGTCTGTTCACCAGGAATGCTGGTGCCATGATTAGCTGGCAGGGCAGTGAAAGTTATGCCATCCACCTTGTAAGGCCTCAGAGCATCTATTCCGATAATCCGTGGCATTTTATTGCCTGTCTCGCTGGCAGCTTTTTCGAATTTGCCTGTAGCGTGGGCCATCCATGTTTTGCTCAGAAACACACGTTCGATTCCAAGATCCAGAGCATCCTTCGCATTGAAATGGTCGCTATGTGAGTGCGTGTAGAAAATCGTCTTGGGGTGCACGCCGTCTGGGAGCATGGAAGCAGCCATTGCGTTGAAATCAATGAGAAGATGATTATCTATTAATATGCTAGAGTGGTTCCTATGGTAACCTTCGTAAGGCTTCTCGTCCCAGTCGGCTGCGCCGGTGCCTAGAAACCGGATCTTCAAAGGCCCCGGAACGGCCTCGTCGTCATCACCCGTAAAAGGGATATCGGCATTCTTAGTTCTTTCGGAAGCGAAAATGTTTAAACCGCCCAGACGGGCTGCGATGAATGCCAGAGTTCCAGATTTTATGAATATTCTTCTGTCCATAATGAATATATTATTGAAGCGGAGCGTCTTCCAGGCCGGAATTGCAGTAATAACCTACAAGCCGCAGCCTTAATAACGAAATGCGTCTTCTTTGCAGTGAAATTTGCTGTGAATATTACGAAAAATAGCGACAATTCGCAAACTAATCTTCACAGGTTTGGATCGTCATGTTTTATGCTATGAAACGAGCGTTCATATACTGTGTCTACTTTTTGAGTCTGGTACAATCTGGTACAACTTGAGTTAGAAAAAGCGTAATTATTTTATATGGATATTTTGGAAAAAGTGTAATTTTGTGCGCATATAATTTTTAACAAAGTGTAACATAGCATCAATCTCGGTTCTGTTTATGAGAGTGCTGTGGCTCAGGAACTGAAGGCGCACGAGCATGGACTCTTCTACTGTGACAATGTGAAGAAGGGCGAGGTTGACTATCTTGTAAACGATGCTTCCGGTATGGCAGTATTGCCTATTGAGGTGAAATCAGGTAAGGACTTCTCTTCACATAAGGCTCTTGACCGTTTCCTTGAAAACAAAGAGTATAATATCACGTCTGCTATAGTTCTTGACAATGAACGGGAAGTGTACACAAAAGACAAAATCACCTGTATGCCGATATACTTCATTATGTGTATTGAACGGTCAGAAATTACCGGAAATGACTGTGTTTTTTAGTGGGCCAAGTTATTATACTCATATTTATGGCACAAATCCGCTGCGTAGTTGAACGCGTCACATACCAGAATCCGGAAAACGGCTATTCGGTGTTCCGTGTGAAGGTCAAGGGGTACGACGACCTCGGGAGCGGATGTGGCTTACAGGGCAATGTAGTGAAGGATGACCGATTTTTGCCAGCCTCAACTGGCAGCCAAAAGTCAGAGCAGTTCCAACGCAGGCCGCTCAGAGGCATTTCGCCCCCCGAGTGATTTGCAAAGTATGGCACAGCTGCTGACCATGACAGCCCTCGGAATTGCGGGAAATGCGAAAAGGCATTACAGCCCTTCACAACGGAGCTGTAAAGCACTAAACAACTGACATATCCTGCGTAAATGGAGCTAGATAATATGTTTCAGAATATTCCTGTCAACCAAAGTGACACGACTCAGGACGGAAACCGAGTAAGTTCGCCTATTCTGCCACAGTCCCTTGGCAATGAATATTCTTTCTTCCGGGCTTGCATCAGCAATGCCCCTGCGATTATACAACCTGACAGCCATTTCGTTTGCCTCCCTCTTAAGCTCGGTCTCACTAAACCTGTCCACAACGGAACGGTTGCATTCCCCGTCTAGCACACACTCCAAATCTCTCTTCTGATGCATGAAAGCGATGAAAACCTTGGGAGAACCGAACTCCTGTTCGACCCTTTTCCAGTCCATGTAGCAATGAGGAAGCAACATTCCTTTATCATTCACTCGCCATTCCCTTGGGAGAACTACGTCTGTATGAAACATCTTCCTTATTGCACATTTTGGGAAAACATTTAAAGGCTTTCCGACCATTCCCAATGCGTCATGATCTGCAAAATAGATGTCTCCCGGACCCCACTCGTACATCCATGGCAATCCTCTGTACCCTGCTACCAAAGCATTTCTATAAACGTACATGAACTTGCTTTTCAGGTCAGTCGCATCTTTCACGGGATCCAACGAAATCTCTAGATTCCCTGTAGCATACACTCTATTGCCTTTTCTGTTCAAGTATATCTTCAGCCTCACAAGCAAGTCACTGACAAAACGAGCGCATGAGCGTACAGCACCACTAGCTATCAAATGGAAATGGGTGTCCATCACCTGACTTACCAATATTTTTATGTCATGAGAAAAGGACATTATTGCCAACGTGTTCATCATGAATATGCTCTCCGATTCAGAAGAGAACAGCGAATTCATCAGCGTCCCATTGGAATAGATATGGAAGCAGTCATTGACTGCCGGAGGTTGAAAAAAGTCTTTCATAGCACTTTGATTTTTGATGTTGATTATGCAATAGTCCCCGTGTCAAGGGATCCTTCGCTAATTTAGCAATAAATGAATATGTTTCATTGTCTTCTGGTAAATATTTTTATGTTTTTCTACCAGTAGTCGTGACCGCATCCCTCTTAGACTATATAAAAAGAACTCCGTAACCTTCATATTGGAATCATGGTGCAAATCTAAAAGTCATAAAAGTCTTCGTGAGAGATCAAAACTCATACTCTCAATAGATCTGACACAATTTTTAAGTCATTAAAGAAGAAACCTTATCATCAAGACTTTCTCATTAAGACTCTCTCTACGAGACCAGGCGAAATTTTTTTTGCTCTCAACGAGGGTAACGATACTTTTTAAGAAAGTCTCACCTGCAATCGGCATAACTGTGTATTGCATGTTTGCATCAAAAAGAGGCCTTACCTTTCCGACAGGCATGTTAGGTGAATCTCAGTCCTTGCAGGTCAGGGCCACGCCACCGCAAAATGTCCTCTTTGCAGGTCACGGCCACGCCTCCGCAAAATGTCCTCTTTGCAGGTCACGGCCACGCCACCGCAAAATGTCCTCTTTGCAGGTCACGGCCACATCACCGCAAACTGTCCTCTTTGCAGGTCACTCGGGAGCGGATGTGGCTTACAGGGCAATGTAGTGAAGGATGACCGATTTTTGCCAGCCTCAACTGAGAGCCAAAAGTCAAGGTAACTCCAACGCAGGCCGCTCAGAGGCATTTCGCCTCCCGAGTGATTTGCAAGGGGCGTTTTGCAAGAGGTGTTTTGCAAGGGGACAGCCTTCGACCCCATGGCAGGAAACCAGGCTGGGCAGTGGAGCTCCGATGGACTAAATCAGGGACTACCAAGCCCAGGCAACCGTATGCAAGGGTAACCGGATTTATCGTTGCGGCCGTAAATAAATAATTAATTATCAAATATTTATGATAATAGCCGAATCGAGTTCCGATGTGCCTAACGGAATTTCTCCACGCCAGAAAGCCCAGAGCTGCCTGACGGGAAGACCACTAACGGAATTTCTCCACGCCAGAAAGCCCAGAGCTGCCAGACGGGAAGACCACTAATGGAGTTTCTCCACGCCAGAGAGCCCAGAGCTGCCTGACGGGAAGACCACTAACGGAATTTCTCCACGCCAGAGAGCCCAGAGCTGCCTGACGGGAAGACCACTAGCGGAGTTTCTCGACTCCGGAGAGGTCGAGGAGGGTGAGCTGCTGGCTGCCATTGTAGATGGTGAGGATGCCGGTTAGACTCACTTTGGCAGTGCCATTCAAAATGTCGGAATCAATCTCGGTGTCGGAGAACTTTGAATAGCCGCTGGTGCGAACCTGAACAGAGGTCCCGCCCATCTTGAAATACTGACTCACGGAATATGCAGATGCCGTGACGGCTCCCTCCTTGCGCAATTGAGCGACTGTCTTCGTCCCGTCACCGAGCGTTGCGGCATCCCAGATGCCCGAATTCAGGTATGCAGCAAATTTATTGGCAGACATTGCCCATGTGGTCACTCCCCAAGTCTTGTTGTCCGACAGGAAAACCCTGTTCGACTGAGCTTTGGCATCCCCGTTCGGATTAGGATACCACAGGCAGAAAATCTGTTTGTCATATTGCAAGTTTTTGACAGTCACGTATTTGCCATAATTGGCAGGATCTTTCAGCCCAGCCTCGTCTAACTCCACGGGAGCCAGAGGTTCAGCCTTTGCGCCTTTGAACACATGGGCTGCAATGAGGCTCTTGACATCCATGTACGCAGTCTCGTAACTGCCGGTAGGGTCCTCGACCCCAAGCTGAAGCATTCCACCATAATTGCCGAGCGTCAGGCCTTCGCACTTGACGGAGACCAGCTGGCCGACCTTATATTCATCATAAAGGCTGGAAAGCCCGATTTTCACCTCGATGCCACCAGTGTTGTCCTGAATATACAGCGAGCGGTAAATATTCCCCGATTCGTCCGAAGATGTCACCTGCCCCTCAATCACCACATTGTCTTCGATGTGAAGCGGTGACCCCTTGTACATTGCCTTCAGCTGGGCAATGGTGGTATTGGACGTCATAGTGACGAGAGCCTCGTCGTCCGGATCATCATAGTCACCAAACACAGGTTCCCACTCATCGCAGGAAACAGCAGCGAAGCCAAGAACCATTAATAGTGAATATATTATCTTCTTCATATTCAATCAATATCTAGAATTTGAAATAGAGGTTCAGCATGTAGTTGAATCCTGGCATGTAAAAATACTTAGAGTCGAACTTATAATAGCGTTCCTTGCTCACGGTGTTGTCCACCATGCGCGTCTGTTCGAAGCCCCCGGTCTTTATATTCTTATTGTTCAGCACATTACGTGCGTTCAAGTTGAAGCCTATCTGGTATTTCCTGTGAATATACCAAGACTTGCCGACGCTGATGTTGACTAGCCATGCGTCATCGAACTTCTCTTGAGAAGCCAGGTCCATGATTTCCGCCGGAGTGACTATTCTGTCCGGACCGGCAGTGGCGAAGTCAGTCTTGGAAAGAGGGCTCATGTCCAAGTAGCTGCGCCCGAAATACTCGACATCTGCGTCTATGAACCAGTAATTCTTGAAATACGACAGTCCCAGGCTGGCAGCAGTCTGAGGCGTGCTAGGCACGTAATGTTTCTGCGAGCCGTTCTGGAGGGAAGAGTAAGTGCCATCCGCATTGCGGTCGAACTTCGGATTGCTCTTCCAGTAAGGGACGAGCAGATTGTCATAGACCACAGTCGCGCTGTTGTCTATCGTAGCGGTCAGGCGCGGATTAGATGTGTAGACATATTCACCTGCAGTGAAAGCCCCGACAACAGAAAGGCCGGTCAGAGGAGTAGGCACCTCGAAGCCCAGCTCCATTCCTACGTGCCTCTCGTCGATGCCGCTCAAAGCGAAATTGCCGAACGAGTTGTTCAAGTCGTAGTAAACGCTCATCACATCCGTCTGGTCTTTGAGAGTCGTGTAGAAACCGGTTATTCGGAAGCTATAGCCATTTGCCGCATACATGTAGTTCAGGTCACCGGAGAAGGCCTTGACGTTCGTAAGATCATTCATGAGCGTGTTGCGCGTCCTAGGCGCCACGAAAGCTTTGTCGAAATATGGAGCCTCGGAGGAATAGCTTATGTTCCCGGAAACTCTGTGCCCTCCGGTGAAGTTGTAGGCAAGATTCAATTTCCCCGAATATGTCAGGAAGCCAGACTTCTTGGAATCCCCCTTGGAAGTAATCGGCTTCCCTTCTGAATCGTAAGTAGTTATGACTATACCTCTGTATGAAATCGGCTGCCCGCCGTCATCCAGTCCCGGAAACAGCCCTTTGCGCATCAAGCCTTCCCTCCAGAACTTCGTGCCACCGAGCCTGCCGCCCAGAGTCGCCTCCAAGCCACCGAATGTGTATTTCCCACTAGCCCAGACATCGCCTTTGAATATATGAGCGTAGTAGTCATAGCCATATTTGTCGCCCTTCTTCACTTTCTGGGCCTCTCCGTGCTCAAAGAAATAGTCCAAGTCATTCTGAATGGCCGCATCCGATGAAGAGAAATCCCTTTCAGCGTACTGGTCGATATTCACGAAATAGTCGCCTCCGAGCAGGTCATTGACTGATTTATAATATTCAGTCCTGTTGATTTTGCCATCGATGCCTGCGCTGAGGAGCCAATTGAGCGACGGCCTCCAGCTCAGGCTACCCGCAAGGTTCAAGTCATTCTGGTCAGCATGGCGTTCTTCGAGAATATATTTTGAGCGATTGCCATCAGCAGTGGCATTGTTACGGTTCACGTTGTAGAGCCGGTCCCAATTGACATGGGCGATGTTGTCGTAATTGTTTTCCCAAGCCTCTCTTGCCCAGGCAGCCTTGGAAGGATTCAGGCGGTTATAGTCCGCATTCTCCATGTAGAAATAACTCGGCAGGTTGCGGTAATAGTCCGGGCGAGGATCCTGAGCGTTGTACCAGTCGAAGGCCGTGTAGCCGTTCTTGCCGCCTCGATACAAAAGCGTCGCTGAAGCGGACAGCTTGCGAGAAGGCGTGAAATCATATTTCAGGAACGCAATCGGCTCGAAGGTGATTCTGTTCCTGGAGTTGCGGACTTTGCCGTCCTGGTAGCCCCAGTTGGAATTGTACATGTTGTCGCCCATCAGGTCGTAGACCTCCTGAGTGGAAGCATTCTGCGCTCCGCGCCTGCCTGGGGCGGCGAAAGCCACGAGAGAAAGCCTGTGGACATCATTCCAATTTTTCTCCACCCCAGCGTAGAAAGCGAATGAACGGTAATATACTCCGTTGATCCAGTCATTTCCTCCCAGGCGAGCGGAAGCGCTGAAAGCGTAGGACCAGCCTTTCTCGTTCTCTGGCTGAGCATATGTGCCCATGATTCGCAGCCTGTACAATGCGCTGTTGGTCAGCACGCTGAACCTGGTGCCAGGGCGAACCTTCGACGGGGTGCCATAAATATTCACCAGCCCATTGTAGCCGCCGATGCCATATTCAGAAATCTCAGAGCCTATTACCGTCGCCTTGTCCCTCATCACCTCATTCAGACCGCTCCATAATGAATATGGCGAATAACCTGTGAGCGCATCATTCATCTTCACGCCGGCAAGATAAACATCCTGAGACTCGCTCAGGTAGCCACGAGCCTTAAACCGCATGGCGCTGAAGTTATAAGAGGCCAGGTTGTTGAACACGTCGTTCTGGTCGTACAGAATCGTAGGAGTGTCCTCGTAGCCAAGGCCGTCCAAGTCGAATTCTCCGAAGCTGGCATCGTCCACCTCTGTCGTGACCTGGACAGGAAGCAGAGAGAGGCTGAACATGTTCTTGACATAACCGTCATTCACGGTCACGTTAACAGTATTCGTGATGAATCCGGTGGCATCTATGACCAAATCGTAAACGCCATCCTCCAAGCCTGCAAGCTGGAAATTGCCCTGAGCATCCGCTGTGACTTTCCCGATTTCCGTCGCTCCGGACATTAGCCGGAGCGTGGCGCCGGAGACAGGAGCCTTATCCGTCCTGTTGATTACGGTGCCCTTTACTCCTCCCGTCGGAGTTTGAGCTGCCAGGGAAAGCGCAGCAAGGGCGGCAAAAACTGATATCAAGAATTTTCTCATCGCTTTATTTCGATATTAAAATGAATGTCGGATAATGGTCGCTGAAGCCATCTTTGAAAACGCCATTGGACATAGTCCTTAGTGGCTGACCTTTGTATTTTCCTTCCTTCTCAGTCATGAAAGGCTGGTGGAATATTCTTCCGTAATATTTTTTCTTGACGATAGGCTGAATCTGGAAAGTGCCTTTCGGGGCCGCAGCCAGGCTTTTATTCACCATGATTATGTCGAATATATTCCAGCCGCCTTGATAAGCCAAAGAGCCGTAGCCTGCCTTCAGCATTGAAATGAATGGGTTGAAGAAATCATATTGCCCAACTTCGCTGATTTTCTCCTTTCCTCTCAGGTAACGTGTCATGCTGGCATCGGTCGGGTCGTCGTTCATGTCGCCCATGACCACTATCTTTATTCCAGGGTATTTGTCCATCAGAGACTGAGCGTTGCGCTGGATGATCTCAGCCCCTCTCGAACGCAGATCCTCGCCTTTGTTCCCCAGCCTGGATGGCAAGTGAGCCACGAAGAAGGCAAACATTTCGCCATCTATCGTGCCTCGTACCATCAGGACATCGCGAGTGCGGAAATTGCGCTGCTCTTCTCTATTCATTTCGAACTTTATGTCCGTGTCGTCAAACGTGAATGGAATCGGCTTGCTCTCGATCAGCTTGAACTGATCCGGCCTGTACAGCAGGGCACAGTCCACGCCTCGGCGGTCCGGTCCATCGTAATGCACGATCTGGAAATTGGCATCTGCTATCTCTTTCTGGCTCACGAGGTCTTCCAGCACATGACGGTTCTCAACTTCGGAAACGCCCAGCACCGTATGATAGACCTTATTTTCGTCCCTCATCGCCCGAATGACAGTCACCATATTCTGAAGTTTTCTATTGTACTTTGCCTCAGTCCATTTGTTCGCCCCGTCCGGCAGGTACTCATAGTCATTCTTTCCCCCATCATGATAGGTGTCGAACAGGTTTTCCAGGTTATAGAAGCCAATGATGTGAGCCTTCTGCGCTTTTTGCGCCTTGCAAGAGACGGCGGCCGCCATCACGACCACCAGCGCTATGAATATTATGTATAATCTTTTCATAATTAATATGCTATATTCAGTTCCTACCACCAGCTGACGGTCTTGGGATCCTGAGCCTCGATCTTCGCAGCAATGTCTTGCCCTACCTTGTCAGGCAAGTTTACGAATAAGTCAATTCCTATTTTTTCCTCCAAGGCATCGACCGACAACGAATATTTCAAGAAATCCTTGTCAGAATATTCCTTATGGTCGAAATAAAACGCCGTCGCCATGTAGCCTGAAAAACCTATCGTGCTCCCCCTCTGATACCTGAGAACTGCCTTGTAATAGCCGGTCGGGACAGTCACCTTCTTGCCGGCATTGTCATAGCAGTAATACATGCTCCCTTTCGTGACGCACCCGGTCACGACATACACCGTGTCGGATTTCTTTGCCCAATTTCGCACAGCCCCCTCCAGGTATGCCCAAATGGTGGCGTTGAACTCGTCATTGATCTGAGGAGTCATGTTCGTTCCGTAGAAAGTCTGGGCGTTAGCTTCGTAACTATTCAACCTGTCTGCGGACGGAATCTGATGCCCGCGGGCGTACCAGCCATTGTTGCCTGCCTTGTACGCAGAGGTCAGCACAGGCTGCCTGCCTGATGCCAGCAAAGGATCCAGCCCCCAGGCATCTGACTTGCTCACCCCGGAAAGGTGCCCGCTAACCAGCGGATACGCCACCCAGCAAGCCACCAGATTGTCGTAATCCCAATAATAGGAATAGTTACGGACTTTCTGACCTTGAAAAGACATCGAATGAGTGAAGAAGTCATATCCGTCATCAGCCTTTATCTCAGGCAGCTCAAGCCAAGATGCCGTGGCAGTGGCAGAGCCTTGGCCGCCGCCATGCTCAGTAACCCCTGTCTGTGTCATTTCCGCCGTGGCCCTGCCACCGGCAGACTCTACGACTATCTCCAGCATCCGGGAAGTTTCCGAAGGATTCGCAGAGAAATTAAGCACGATAGTACTTTTGCTGCCCGTACCCTCAGACGGCTCTACAGTAGCCCAATCCTCGGAAAGAGAAATCGTCCACTTGCCGGTCGCCTTCACGGAAACGAACTGACTGCCAGCAGCCGCAGGCACTTCGCTTTTCTGGAGCAAGATTTCCGGCTGCGGCTCGTCATGACTCTTTTTACAAGAAACGGCAAGCATCGGCAGCACCATGAGAACCGCCAATGCCCACTTCGATATATTCCTTATATTCAATTAATTAACTTATTTTTCCGCCTTCATGCCGAAGAACAGCGCACGTGGCTTGGCACCGTCCTTCGTCGTTATAGTCGCAGTCAAGTCCGCAGGTGCTCCTTCTGCTCCGACCACTGATGTCAGGTCAAATGTGTAATGATCTGAATCTGTGACTGTGATTGTGAAAGGAGGATTATTTGAAGCACCATCATTCGCAGCCAGAGCCTGAGAATAGACTTCTGCACCATTATAATTGATGACAATAGTCGTAGCAGCACCTTTCCAAGCGACGCCATAGTAAGAAACTTTCTTAGTTCCGGCAGGGATGGTAATCGTGGCAGTTCCTGCATTTTTCGAAGTCCCTATTTTGAATACTTTTACGTCTTTCACCCCA
The DNA here is from genome assembly GCA_900316045.1 of uncultured Bacteroidales bacterium. Classification (GTDB taxonomy): domain Bacteria; phylum Bacteroidota; class Bacteroidia; order Bacteroidales; family UBA932; genus Cryptobacteroides. Next base: position 86,250 of record ONBM01000002.1, read on the forward strand.
TTGACCGTTGCTGTGTTGTTATCATAGGCATTAGTCCCATTCGTCCATTTAATGTTGGAAGCGAATTGTTCAGCGCTGCCGCCAGGGTTGTCTCCGCCGCTGCCTGAACCTTTAACGAGCTTCTCGCAGTAGCCGTCTACCATTTCTTTCGTCTCTTTAAAGACTCCCCTATGGCCGACGACAGTCAGGGTGTCGCCGACGGCAGCGTTAAGCTCGCCGAAAGAATTGTTGGCCGCATCTTTGTTTGCCTTCACGCCATAAACGTAAACCGTATCCGTTTTGTTGGCGATGTAAAGATTCCCGTATGTCGAATTATTGATGCTCGTAATTTTACCGGTAATCCTGTAAAGCACTGTCGTGCTTACCTCTGCGGCAAGGAACTCAGCTAGCGTCACGTCTTTGATTTCCTCCGGCTCGTCACTTCCGCCGGTTTCCCCGTTGAGAGAAACTATCTTGCTGCCGGAAGTGATTTCCGCTGTCTGGTTATTATAATAAACTAGTTTTCCTGACACTACGACTTCGTCGCCTACCTTCAGCTGGTCTGCGGATGTGAATTTATTGCCTTTCAGGTAATATCCGCGAAAGACTTCAAGCTCGTTCTCCGTTTTTCCGTCGTCGGAAATGTAATAGGTATAATTGCCGAACTCGTCGCTGAACTCGCCCAGCTGGGAAATCTTGCCTTTCACATAGACTTCGCTATCCGAAGACTGGCCGTTATGTATGATATTCAACGATTTAGCCACATTGTACGGAGAAGCTTCCGTGCCTTCCCCGTTAGCATTCGGGAGGTCGGTCCATGTATTTTCCTCTGGCACCTGACCGTTCAGATTAACCAACTGGCTGCCGGCAGTGATTTCCGGAGTCTTGCCATTGTAATTCACGAGCTTGCCTTTGACTATTACATCGTCGCCGACCTTTATTTGATCTTTTGCCGTGAATTTCACGCCTCCGAGATAATAGCCGCGATAGACTTCAAGCTGGGTCGTTGCAGTTCCGTCATCGGAGATGAAATAGGTATAATTGCCGTACTGGTCGCCGAACTCGCCCAGCTGGGAAATCTTACCTTTCACATACACGTCAGCGTCCGTATAGGTTCCCGCAGCGATTATCGCAAGAGCCTTGGCAACGTTGTAAGGAGAATCCTTCGTGCCTTCTCCAATCTCGGACGAGCCTCCTTGGCCCGGCTGAGATATGAATATTGTTTTGTAGTCGAACTGGTTGCTGACCTTGATGGTGGTCTCCCTGTCCTTAGAGGCATTCGCAAGAGCAGTGACCGTAACGGTAACTGCATTGTCCGATGCTTTGCCGCTGGAAGGTTCAAATGCCAGCCAGTCCACGCCGTTCACGATGGTCCAGTCCCTGTTGGATGTCACGGTGAACGTTGCCGTGCCCCCGCCATTGAATAAAGCAAGGGCAGCGAATAAAGCTGCCGAGAATTTCCAAACTTTCATATTCATCTAATATTACTTAAGGGTTCTAATAATATTAATAAAATTTTTGTAAAATTAAAATGTATTAACGAATACTCCAAAAAAAATCTAAGCCACCGACTCTTCGATTTGAATACGATAAGAGCAAGATAATTGCCACAAAGTCCAAGCCAGATTAAATTGACGGCATAAATGACTATATTTGACATATGAATATTTCTACAATGAAACGCATTTTTTTCTTGTTGCTCGCTCTCACTGTCCTGGCCTCGTGCGCCAAGGAATCTTTGGGAACAAGCAAGGCTGACGAAGAAAAGAAACCAGAAGAAGAGAAAATAAGCAGTAATGTACCAGGAGTAGCTTTGGTGCAATTCAGCGATGAAATGATTGCCAAGATCGAAGATGACCTCAATGCCGGAAAGCTGGCGACCAGGTCGATGGAATTGAACCAGGCGATGGACGAACTGGGAATAACATCTATGAAGAGGCTTTTCCCTTATGCCGGAGAATATGAGCCGCGGACAAGGGCAGAAGGCCTCCACCGATGCTACATGATCAAATATTCAAAGAATATGTCTTCGACGCGGGCGGAGGCTCAATTCGATGCCATCCCTGGCGTGGAGCATGTCGAGGGGATGCCGCAGATAGAGTTGCAAGGCACATTCAACGACCCGTATTTCCCCCAGCAGTGGGGGCTGTCCAACAGTTCCCACCCAGCATACGACGTGAACGTAGAGCCTGTGTGGAAATATTTCACCACCGGCAGCCCGCAGGTGGTAGTGTCAGTAGTTGACGGAGGGATCGACCTCAACCATGCCGACCTGAAAGAGAATCTGTACGACAAGCACTACGATGCCATAAAGGACACCATGGCTAACTCGGAAATAATCGTCTCCAACCACGCCACTCACGTAGCGGGGATTATCTCTGCCGTGAACAACAATGGCACAGGCATTTGCGGCATTGCCGGAGGCGATTTCCAGCATGGCCAAGGCGGAGTCAGGCTCATGTCTTGCCAGATATTCAAGGGGGGATTGAACGGCAGCTCCGCAGCTGCCATCAAATGGGGAGCAGACCACGGGGCAGTGATATCGCAGAACAGCTGGCAGTACACCTATGATGCGGACAAAGACGGCAAACTTTCCGAAAGCGAGCGCCAGAATGCCTTGAAAGGGAAAATCAATTTCTTCGACAAGCTGGCCGTGGATTACTTCATAAAATATGCTGGCTGCGACAATCTTGGCGAACAGCTCGCCGACTCTCCGATGAAGGGCGGCGTAGTTATATTCGCAGCCGGAAACGACGGGCTGGAGAACGGGGCGCCAGCGAATTACGACAAGGTGATTGCCGTAGGAGCCATCACCAGCGACGGATCTCGCGCATCGTATTCGAATTACGGAGATTTCGTGGATTTGTGCGCTCCTGGCAGCGTCATTTACAGTTCCATCGGTGGCAGCCGGTATTCCAACATGAACGGCACGTCCATGGCCTGCCCACACGTTTCAGGCGTGGCAGCCCTGCTGGTCTCCCATTTCGGCGGGCAAGGCTTCACTGCCGGCATGCTGAAAGAAAAGCTGCTTCAGGGAGCTGATTACGAAGCTGTCGCAGGAAAGCAGATTGGTAGCTTGGTAGATGCCTACGGGGCATTCATGTATGGTAGCACTGCCGTGCCATCAGCCGTAACCGACCCTAAGGCATCAGTCAAGGCCAATGAATCTACTTTGTCCTGGACGGCGACTGCGGACACCACGGGAGCCCCTGCCTACGGCTACTTGATCATATACGGCACAGACAGCGTTTCGGTTAAGAAAGCCACTCAAGATTCGCCCGGGGACACTCGGTCGCGCATAATCGAGACAATGCCCGACGTCGGGGCAACTGTATCAACCACATTTACCGAGCTGAAATTTTCCACGAAATATTTCTACAAGGTCATCGCCTATTCCGTGAATAAGCATTACGCCGATCCTTCGCCTGTCGTCAGCGTCAGGACGCCGGACAACCATGCTCCTGAAATCACCACCAATTACTCCGGGACGACATCAATCCGACAGAACGAGACAATCAGGGTGCCGCTGACCATCAAGGATCCTGACGGTCATGCGATGACCATCTCCTACAAGAAAGGGTCGTCCGCAGACAGTTTCAATGCCAACACGATCATTGTCGCTGGCTCGGATGCAGGCCCGGGGACGTACACTGCCATCGTCAAGGCTACCGACCAGTACGGCGCATCTACGGAGTTCAAGTTTACCTACGTCATACTTGAAAATCAGCCTCCCGTGATTACCTGCCTCTACACCGGCAGCACTACCCTGAAGCATTACGAAAGCATCTCGGTGCCGTTCTCGGTCAGCGACCCGGAGGACGATGCGGTGTCCGTCAGCCTGTCTGACGCATCCCAAGCCGAAAGCCTCGCCGGTTTGACGCGCGAGGGATTTTCCCTGGAAATCAACGCACTGAAATGCGAGCCGGGCACCTATGAGGCAACCATCGTAGCAACAGACCGGCTGGGAGCGTCGAGTACCTGCAAGTTTGACTACACAGTGCTTTCCAACACTCCGCCGTCCAAGGTGAAAGATGCCCAAGATCTGTTCTATTCTTCTATTGGCGAACATTTCTCTCTCAATCTGGACGAATGCTTCGATGATCCAGACGGAGAGACGCTTGTCTATTCATTGGCTTCCGACGCTTCCTCCGTGGTGGGCGCTTCCATCAATGGGAATATGCTGACCGGCGCCGTGAACGCTTTCGGCGCCACGACCGTGAGCGTCACTGCCTCCGACTCCCGCGGTGCGACTGCCGTCCTGTCTTTCATGGTCATCGCCAGAAGCGAGCCTTACCTGGCCTACCCTAACCCGGTGACCACTAATATGTTCATTTCCACCGGAGCCACACCGGAACACGTATCAATAAAGATGTACTCGCAAACCGGCGCAGAAGTCACAAACACCTCGGTCCAGGCCAGCGCATTCAGCCCAGCCAAGATTGATTTGAGCGGCGTCGCCCCGGGCAAGTACCGCCTGGAAATCTCTTTCTCAAGCCATTCTTACACCCAGACCATCGTAAAGCGGTAAAGGACAAATAAACACTCGGAAAGGAGACAACCTACCCTGTCCTGGTCGGTTGCTGGATGCGCAGCTCCAGCCTTGCTATTCCTGTCATGAAGCCGATGATTAACCATTCCCACGGCACAAGCAAAAATTAATTTAGAATTTTTCAAAATAATTTGGTTATTTAGAATTATTCTAATATATTTGCACTGTGAAAAAGATTTAATGAATATTGACAATTTAAAA